>NZ_JBHJTL010000031.1:0-82964 GCF_042264065.1 Streptomyces sp. NPDC056222
GGGGGGGGGCCCGCCCCCCCCCGGGCCCCCCCCCCCCCCCCACGACCCCGGGAGGGGGAAGGCCGGGATCGCTGGGGTCCGCGGCGGTGGACCGGGCGTGTGCCCACTCCAGGACGTTCAGGAGCTGGACCGGGCTCTCGACGAACGCCAGCTGGCCGGTCATGCGGCGACGAGCCCCTGGACCCGGCGGAGCTTCTTCATCGGGCCGAGCTCCGACTCGTAGACCTTCTTGATGCCGTCGCCGAGCGCGGTCTCGATGGTGCGGATGTCGCGGACCAGGCGCTGCAGGCCCTGCGGCTCGACGGACGCGGCCTGGTCGGAGCCCCACATGGCGCGGTCGAGGGTGATGTGGCGCTCGACGAAGGTGGCGCCCAGCGCGACGGCGGCCAGCGTGGTCTGGAGGCCGGTCTCGTGGCCGGAGTAGCCGATCGGGACGTTCGGGTACTCCTCCTTCAGCGTGTCGATCACGCGGAGGTTGAGCTCCTCGGCCTTCGCCGGGTACGTGGACGTGGCGTGGCAGAGCAGGATGTTGTCCGAGCCGAGGACCTCGACCGCGTGGCGGATCTGCTTCGGGGTGGACATGCCCGTCGACAGGATGACCGTGCGGCCGGTGTCGCGCAGGGCGCGCAGCAGCTCGTCGTCGGTGAGGGAGGCGGAGGCGACCTTGTGGGCCGGGACGTCGAACTTCTCCAGGAAGGCGACGGCCTCGGTGTCCCACGGGGAGGCGAACCAGTCGATGCCGCGCCTCGTGCAGTGCTCGTCGATGGCGCGGTACTCGTCCTCGCCGAACTCCACGCGGTGGCGGTAGTCGATGTACGTCATGCGGCCCCAGGGGGTGTCGCGCTCGATGTCCCACTGGTCGCGCGGGGTGCAGATCTCCGGCGTGCGCTTCTGGAACTTCACGGCGTCGCAGCCGGCGTCGGCGGCGACGTCGATGAGCGCGATGGCGTTCTCGAGCTCGCCGTTGTGGTTGATGCCGATCTCGCCGGTGACGTAGACGGCGTGACCCGGGCCGGCGGTCTTGCTGCCGAAGGTACGAGTGCGCGTGTTCATATTCTTGCCGTTCCTTACGAGTTGGGGGTGTCGAGCTCGGGTCCGAGAAGCCAGGCCGCGATCTCGCGGACGGCTCCGGAGCCACCGGGGGTGAGGGTCACCGCACGGGCGGCGGCCCGTACGGAGTCGTGCGCGCTCGCCACCGCGACGGGCCAGCCGACGAGGTGGAAGCACGGGAGGTCGTTGACGTCGTTGCCGGCGTAGAGGACGCGCTG
This sequence comes from Streptomyces sp. NPDC056222, assembly GCF_042264065.1. Classification (NCBI taxonomy): domain Bacteria; kingdom Bacillati; phylum Actinomycetota; class Actinomycetes; order Kitasatosporales; family Streptomycetaceae; genus Streptomyces; species Streptomyces sp. NPDC056222. Next base: position 1,269 of record NZ_JBHJTL010000031.1, read on the forward strand.
CGGGTCGATGCCCTGTTCCTCGCACCACTGCTTGAGGGCGAGGTCCTTGCGGTCGATGCCGTGCAGGACGGGGATCTTGAGCTTGCGGGCGCGGGCGGCGACGACGGCGTTCTGCTCGGTGGAGAGGATCAGGACCGGCATTCCGGCGCGGCGCAGGGCGGCGATGCCGAGGCCGTCGCCGCGGTGCGCGGAGACGAACTCGTGGCCCTCGGAGTCGAGATGGACCCGGTCGTCTGTCTGGGTGCCGTCGAAGTCGAGGACGACGGCGTCGATCTCGTCGTAGCGCGGGGACACGGGGGTGTCGAGCAGCGGCGCGAGCGCGCGGGCGCGGGCGAGGTCGCGGGGGTCGTCGATCTCCAGGACCCGGGCGGGGTCGGTGACGACGAGGGCGGTGTGGCCGAAGAAGCGGTGCCCGTGGGTACGGAATCCCTCGGCGGTCATCGCGTAGACGGCGCCGGTCTCCAGGTACTCGGCCTCTCGGTCCTGCCTGCGGGGGCGGTGGGCCTTGTCGTGGTTCACGCCGTGGGCGCCCTGCGAGCCGCCCCCGCCCTCCGAGCCGCCCTCGCCGCCTTCGCGCCACAGGAAGCCGTGGGTCGGGGCCGCGGTGAAGGCGGTGTCGGCGCCGCCGGTGGTGATCTTCTCGGCGGTGCCGTCGACCTCTTCCGACGTGAGGAAGGGGCTGGTGCACTGGACGAGGAGGACCACGTCGACACGGCGGCCGTGGGTGGCCTCGAAGGCGTCCATCGCGTGCAGGACGGCCGATTCGCTGGTGGCGGTGTCGCCGGCGATGGCTGCCGGGCGGTGGACCGCCTCCGCGCCGGCGGCGCGGGCGGCGGCCGCGATCGCCGCGTCGTCCGTGGAGACGAGGACGTCGGTGACCAGTCGGGCGCCGAGACAGGCGCGGACCGCGCGGGAGACCAGCGGGAGGCCCGCCACCGGGGCGAGGTTCTTGGCGGGGACGCCCTTGGAGCCGCCCCGCGCCGGGATGACGGCAAGCACGGTCGTGGTCATCAGAGTTCTCCAAGGCGGCGGATGACGGGGGCCACGCGCTGGACGCCGTGGCGGTACGCGCCCCGCGCCGCCTCCCGGACGATCCGGCGCAGCCCGCTGTCGCGGGGTTCCGGCGCGGTCACGTCGAGGCGGTGGCGGGCGAGGATCCCGGGCAGGTAGCCGGGGGCCGTCTCCGCTGTGTAGTAGGGGGTGATGGGGGGCAGCGCGGGTCCGGCGAGCAGTGCGGCGACCCGGTCACGGGCGGCGTCGAAGGCCTTCTCGTACGAACCTCCGGCGGCGACGCCCTGCCGCGAGAGCCATTCCTCGTCCGGCTCCGGGCGCACGTCCTTGTCGAGCCGGTCGAAGGAGGTCAGCAGTCCCGAGCCGATGAAGTGGTGGTTGCCGAGGACTTCGCGCACGCCCATGTCGGTGAGGATCGCCGTGGGGATCCGCCGGTGGAGCGCTTCGAGCGCGGCCGTCGAGGAGACCGTGACCAGCAGGTCGGTGCGGTCCAGGACCTCGCCCATGTGCCCGTACACCAGGCGGAAGTTGGGCGGGGTGTCCAAATCGCGTACCAGCCTCTGGTACGGCAGCTCCTCCAGGTGGGTGGTGTGCTCGCCGGGCTTGGAGCGGAGCTTGAGCAGGACCTCGCGACCCGGGTGCAGCCTGGCGTGTTCGACGAGCCTGCGGAGCAGGTACGTACGGTCGGCGCGGGTCACCGGCACGGAGGGCTGGGCGGCGAAGACGAGGGTGTCCCGGCCGGCCTCGGGGGCGTAGGGCGCACCGCCGAGGAACGGCAGCGCGGCCTCCACCACCGAGGAGGCGTCGGCGCCCACTCCTTCGTACACGGCGCGGAAACGTTCGGCGTCGTGGCGGGAGTTGGCGAGGACGACGTCCGCGCCGTGGCGCAGGAGCAGTCCGTCGGCGAGCTTCTCGTAGACGACGCCGACATAGCCGGTGACGATCACCGGGCGTCGTTCCAGGCTCAGATCGGCGATCCCCTGGAGGACCGCGCGGACCGTGCCGCCGACGAGGGAGAGTACGACGAGGTCGTACGCCCCGTCCTTCACCTCGCGGAGGAACTCCGCGCCCGTCACCTCGCGCGGGGGTGTCGTGGACACCCCGGTCTCGGCGAGTTGGCGCGCGGTGGGTGTGGCCCGACCGCGCAGGACGAAACCGGTGGGCTCGGCGGCCGTGATGCGGCGTGCGGTGAGCGCGCCCCATTTCCACCGGGTGTCGGAGTCGGCGAGTACGGCGACGCGTACCGCTTCTTTGGTACTTGCTGGCACGTCGAGGACGCTAGAGAGGCATTCCGTTTCCCGGCCCAACTGAGCCACAACAAACGGTGAACAGAGCCCTTCCCGCTTCTGAAAATGGGCGGGATCGGGGGCGGTTAAGGCGCCCGCCTCTTTGTGTTCACCGAACATCTCTCTGTCGGTCAGAACGAATGCCGGGGCGGCGCCTAGCGTCGGCCGGGTGGTCAAGCTCTCCGTCGTCGTGCCGTTCTACAACGTGCAGACATATGCCCCCGACACCCTCACAAGCCTGCGCGCGAACGCCCGTGAGGACTTCGAGTTCCTTCTTGTCGACGACTGTTCGACGGACGGGACCCCGGAGCTCCTCGAACGGGCGGTACGCGAGGTTCCGGGGGCGGTCCTCATCAGACACGCGCAGAACGAGGGGCTCGCCACCGCGCGCAACACCGGACTCGACGCGGCCCGTGGGCGGTACCTCGCCTTCCTCGACGGGGACGACTGGCTCGCGCCCGGCCATTTCGCCCGGCTGGTGACGGCCATGGACGAGCTGGAGTGCGACTTCCTCCGTACCGACCATGTGGTGTGCACGGGGCGGAACCGCTCGGTCCGCCGGTCCCCGGTCGGGCGGCGCGGCGAGGTGCTGCGCCCCCGCGACGCGATCCTGCCCGCGGACCGGACGACGTCGGTGGACTATCCGTACGCCTGGGCGGGGATGTACCACCGGCGCCTGCTCGACCGAGGGCTGCTGCACTTCACGCCCGGGCTGCGGACGGCGGAGGACCGTCCGTGGATCTGGAAGCTGCACCGGGAGGCGGATTCCTTCGCCGCCGTCAGCACACTGGGGATCTTCTACCGGCGCGGGGTGTCCACCTCGCTCACCCAGATAGGAGATGTACGCCAGCTGGATTTCATCCGCGCTTTCGACCAGGTGATCGAAGAAACGGCGAAGGATGTGGACGCGGAACAGCTTCTCCCGAAGGCTGTCCGTACCTATTGCGCTCTTATTTCGCACCACATTTCCTCGGTCGAACGATTCGAACCGGCCGTGGCGAAGAAATTGCGTTCGATGAGCGCGGCCGCCCTGCGCCGTATGCCGCAGGACGTGCTCGGTGACGCGTTGGGCTCGATGGACGAGCAGCGGGCGGCCGTGCTGCGCAAGCTGCGCCGCCGCCGCGTGGGCGTGAGCTCCCTGCCCGCCCCTTCGGCCTCGGAGGCAGCCGCGTGAGGACAACCCAGATCTTCTACGCCTCGACGCTCTACGGCGCGACGACGCTGGCCGCAGCCCTGGACAGCGGCTGCTTCGGCCCTGCCGACCGGCGTCTGCTGCTCGTCGGCAACAACGCGGCGGTGCCGGAGACGACGCCGGCGCTGGACGAGATGCCCGGCTTCGAGCGGCTGCGCGGCCGGTTCGACGGCGTGCTGTCGTGGAACGAGGCGATCTCCCCGCTCCACCCCTCCGGCTGGACGCCGCGGGCGGACGACCTGCCGATGCTGGAGCGTCATCTGCGGCTGCTGTGGGGGCTCGGCGACGACCGGGTCGAACTGGCCGTGGAGTCGGTGCAGGTCGCCCCGGCCCTGACGATCGCCCGGCTGTTCTCCGAGGCTCCGCTCGATGTGTACGCCGACGGGTTGATGAGCTACGGCCCGACCCGCAACAAGATCGACCCGCTGGTCGGTGAGCGGGTGCGCCGGCTGCTCCATCTCGACCTGGTGCCCGGGCTCGCGCCGCTGCTGCTCGCGGAGTTCGGGGCGACGGCCGAGGTGGTGCCGACGGAGGCCTTCACGAAGGTGGTCGCGGAGCTGGCGGATCTCCCGGGTCCCGGCTCCGAGGAGGAGGGTCCCGCACTGCTCCTCGGCCAGTATCTGGCGGCGCTCTCCCTGCTCACTCCGGCCGAGGAGGAGGAGCTGCACGTACGCATGGTGCGCGGCGCGATCGCGCGCGGCCACCGTCGGCTCGTCTTCAAGCCGCACCCGACGGCGCCGGACGCCTGGACGCGGAGGCTGGCCGCGGAGGCGTCGGCGCTCGGTGCCGAACTGGCCGTGCTCGACCGGCCGGTCCTCGCGGAGGTGGTGTACCGGGAGCTGCGGCCCGCGCTGGTGGTCGGCTGTTTCTCGACGGCTCTGATGACGGCGCAGGCGTTCTACTGGATCCCGGTGGCCCGGGTCGGCACCCGGACGGTCCTGGACCGGCTGACCCCGTACCAGAACAGCAACCGTGTGCCGCTCACCCTCGTCGACGCGCTCGTCCCCGACCTGGAGGGCCACACGCCCGACGAGGGGCTGGACGACGAGCGGCTGGACGACGAGGGGCTGGCGGGTCTGGTCGCAGCGGTCGGGTTCGCGATGCAGCCCAAGGTCCGTGTGGATCTGCGGGGTGCGGCGGCGCGTCATCTGTCGGGGCCGCTCGCCGAGCGGACCCGGCACTACTTCACGCGCCGTCGGCTCACGGTCCTGGGTCTTCCGGGCGGCCTCCCGGTCCCGCGTCACCCGCAGGTCCGTCGGCTGGCCCGCCGCGCGCTGCGTCTGAAGCGGGCCCTCGCGAAGTGACGGAGGGGGTGGGGCCCGGGCCCCACCCCCTCCGTACCGCCAGGCGCGGAACCGCTAGGCGCGGACGACCGGCTCCTGGAGCTCCGTCACCCACATCGCCCTGTCGTCCGGGCACTCCAGATACAGCTCCCTGGCATAGCCCGCCGAGCGGTAGCCGTGGGCGTCGATCCAGGTGGCCAGGGTCTGGACGGTCGGCAGGAGGTCTTCCATCGGGCCCCGGTGGACGACCGTGGCCGCCTCCTCCAGGCCCGGCAGCACGACGATGTCGACGCCGTCCGGCTCGGTCCCGGCCGGGATCGTCATCCCCGCGTGCACGACGATCGAGCCGTCGCCCCGGCCCGCGTCCTCGTAGTACGCGATCCCGGGACCGAACCCGGTCACGCCCGCGGCCTCCAGGGTCGCGCACAGCCGCTCGTACAGCGGCTGGATGACCGGGCCGATCTCTCCGGTGCCGAACCCGGCGGCCTCCCCGCTCAGCTCGGCGAGCCGCACCGGCGGAACCTTCTTGATCACGACGTCCTGCGTGGACATGTGTCCCTCGCTCTCGATGGCCCGGAGCCGCGCGCCGACCTGTGCCAGCCGTCCCGCCGCCTCCGCCAGGGCCGTCTCCAGCTCGGCCTGGCGCAGCCGCAACATGCCGCGCAGCTCCTCCGCGCCGAGCTGCTCGTCGAGGATCGACCCCACCTGTTCGAGGGTGAAGCCGAGCTCCTTGAGCGCGATGACGCGGTTGAGGCGGGCCAGCTGGCCGGCCTCGTAGAAGCGGTAGCCGCTGTGCGGGTCGACATGGGCCGGGCGCAGCAGTCCGATGGCGTCGTAGTGGCGCAGCATCCGGACCGACACCCGCCCGTGCCGGGCGAAGTCTCCGATGGTGAACATGACGCCCCCTACGGAACGGCCTCACACGGTGTCAGGGTCAAGGCGGTGCCGCCGAGGGGTCAGGCGGTGCTGCTGAGGGACAGCTTGGCCGCGAAGCCGAGGAAGAGCGCGCCCGCCGCCGAGGTCGCCCCGGCCGAGAGCCGCCTGCGCCGCCGGAACGCGGAGGCGAGCCGCGTCCCGCCGAATATCAGCGTCGTGAGGTAGAGGAAGCTGCCGAGCTGGAGGAGCGTGCCGAGCACCAGGAAGGAGAGGGCCGGGTAGGCGTATCCGGGGTCCACGAACTGCACGAAGAACGAGATCAGGAAGAGGATCGCCTTCGGGTTGAAGAGGCTGATGATCAGCGCGCGGCGGTACGGGTTCTCCCCGGGTGCGGCCCCAGCCGCCTCGGGCTCCTCGGCCGTCAGCTCGCCGCGGCTGCGCCACATGCTCCACGCGGCCCGCAGCATGCCGATCGCCATCCAGGTCAGATAGCCCGCGCCCGCGTACTTCACGATCATGAAGAGCAGGGGCGTGGTCTGGAGCAGCGAGGCCGCACCGAGCGCGGCCAGCGTCATCAGGACGGCGTCCCCGGTGAAGACGCCTGCGGCGGCCTTGTATCCGGTCCGGGTGCCCTTGCGGGCGGCGACGGACAGCACGTACAGCGAGTTCGGCCCCGGCAGCAGGATGATGAGGGCGAGGCCCGCGAGATAGGTCGGCAGATCGGTGACTCCCAGCATGAAACGGAGTCTCGCACGTGGGTACGACGGTCCGCCTTCATGTTTCGCGATGCGGAATCGCCTGGCGCGAAGCGGAATGGCCTAGAACGCGTCGGACGGGGTGTACGTGCCCCAGACCTCCCGCAGCGCGTTGCACACCTCGCCGACGGTGGCCCGCGCCTTGAGCGCGGCCTTCATCGGGTACAGGACGTTGGCCGTTCCCTCGGCCGCCTTCCGCAGCTCGGCGAGCGCCGCGTCCACGGCCGCCCGGTCGCGTTCGGAGCGCAGCGTGGCCAGCCGCGCGGCCTGCTGAGCCTCGATCGCCGGGTCCACGCGCAGCGGCTCGTAGGGCTCCTCGACGTCGATCGTGAAGCGGTTGACACCGACGACCACCCGCTCGCCGCTGTCCGTCTCCTGCGCGATCCGGTAGGCGGAGCGCTCGATCTCGTTCTTCTGGAAGCCGCGCTCGATCGCGTCGACCGCGCCGCCCATGTCCTCGACCTTCCGCATGAGCTCCAGCGCGGCGGCCTCGACGTCGTCCGTCATCCTCTCCACGACGTACGAGCCGGCGAAGGGGTCGACGGTGGCGGTGACATCGGTCTCGTAGGCGAGGACCTGCTGGGTGCGCAGCGCCAGGCGCGCGGACTTGTCCGTCGGCAGGGCGATGGCCTCGTCGAACGAGTTGGTGTGCAGGGACTGCGTGCCGCCGAGGACGGCGGCGAGGCCCTGGACGGCGACGCGCACCAGGTTGACCTCGGGCTGCTGGGCGGTGAGCTGTACACCGGCGGTCTGGGTGTGGAAGCGGAGCATCAGCGACTTGGGGTCCTCCGCCCCGAACTCCTCCTTCATCACCCGCGCCCAGATCCGGCGGGCGGCCCGGAACTTGGCGACCTCCTCCAGGATCGTCGTACGGGCCACGAAGAAGAAGGAGAGGCGGGGCGCGAAGTCGTCCACGTCCATGCCGGCGGCGACGGCGGTACGGACGTACTCGATGCCGTCGGCGAGGGTGAACGCGATCTCCTGCGCGGGCGAGGCGCCGGCCTCGGCCATGTGGTAGCCGGAGATCGAGATGGTGTTCCACTTCGGGATCTCGGCCCTGCAGTACTTGAAGATGTCCGCGATCAGCCGCAGCGAGGGCTTGGGCGGGAAGATGTACGTGCCGCGGGCGATGTACTCCTTGAGCACGTCGTTCTGGATGGTGCCCGTCAGCTTGTCCGCCGGGACACCCTGCTCCTCGCCGACGAGTTGGTAGAGGAGCAGCAGCAGGGCGCCGGGGGCGTTGATGGTCATCGACGTGGAGACCTTGTCCAGCGGGATCCCGTCGAACAGCACCCGCATGTCGTCGATCGAGTCGATGGCCACGCCGACCTTGCCGACCTCGCCGTGCGCGATCGGTGCGTCCGAGTCGTGGCCCATCTGGGTCGGCAGGTCGAAGGCGACGGACAGGCCCGTCGTGCCGTTGGCGATGAGCTGCTTGTAGCGGGCGTTGGACTCGACCGCGGTGCCGAAGCCGGCGTACTGGCGCATGGTCCAGGGACGGCCGGTGTACATCGACGGGTACACACCGCGCGTGAAGGGGTACGAGCCCGGCTCGCCGAGTTTCTCGGCGGGTGCCCATCCGTCCAGGGCGTCCGGTCCGTAGACCGGCTCGATGGGGAGACCCGACTCCGACTCGCGCGCCATCTGCTGTGCCTCCCGGTAGACCTGCTCCGCGGTATCGACCCTCGCGGCGGACTGTAGCGGCGGCCCCGCGACGTGTGGAGCGCCGCACGCCGGGACCTTCCTCACAAGCATCCTCCGTACTTGCGGCAGGTGCGCAACCAAGCGGGCATGGGAAGCATCCAATAGGTACACAGACACATTCCGGGGGGCTTCCGATGCGCCGTTCGTCCGTCATACCCAGAACACTCTTGGCCGTGGCCGCCATGGCACTCGCCACCAGCTGTACGGCCCAGGCGGCCGGCGGCGGGGGCACGTCGCCGTCGACGACCGCCGCTCCGTCGACCTCGTCCTCGGCACCGGCCCCGACCTCGCCGACGGCCGAGCCGAGCGGTACGCCGACGACGGACGACAAGCCGTCCACCACGCCCAGCTCCTCCCCCACCTCCACGCAGCCGGCCGCCAAGGTCCTGATGAAGGACGGCGACGAGAACGCGAAGGTGCGCGAGTTGCAGGCCCGGCTGCGCCAGGTCGGCTACTTCGACCGCGCGCCCACCGGCTTCTTCGGCACGATGACCGGCGGCGCGGTCAAGGCCTTCCAGAAGAAGCGGGGGCTGCCGCAGACCGGCTCGGTCGACGAGACCACCTGGGAGCGGCTGCTGGGGATGACGCACAAGCCGACGGCGGACGAGCTCAAGCCGTCCACCACCAACAAGCTGGACAAGCCGGACGAGCGCTGCATGACCGGCCGTGTGCTGTGCATCAGCAAGGAGAGCCGGACGCTGGCCTGGATGATCGACGGCAAGGTCGTCTCGTCGATGGACGTCCGCTTCGGCTCGGAGAACACCCCGACCCGCGAGGGCACGTTCCAGGTCGACCGCAAGGTCCGCCAGGACTGGTCGAAGCTGTACCACACGTCGATGCCGTACTCGATGTACTTCAGCCGTGGCCAGGCCGTGCACTACTCGTCGGACTTCGCGGCCCGCGGCTACAACGGGGCCTCGCACGGTTGCGTCAACGTCCGGGACAAGACGAAGCTGGCGGCGCTCTTCGACCAGGTGAAGGTCGGCGACAAGGTCGTCGTCCACTGGTAGGGACGCGGGAGGAGAAGGGGCGCGGGTGGGACCGGGGGAACGTGTCCCACCCGCGCCGGGTGCGCGGAGCCGAAGGTACGGGGGGAACCCCGGCTCTCTGCGCGGCCGATGACCAGTCGGCTCACTCAGTACTGCGCCGACGGGCCGAAAAGTGTTACGCCAGGTCCCGGGAGCGGTCGGAACGATCGTCGCGACCGGTGTTCCGGCCGCTGTCACCGTGGTTCCCACGGGTGTCGTCACGGCCGTCGACGCGATGGTCGCCCCGGCCCTTGCCGCGGTTCTCGTGGCGGCCCTTGCCGCCGGCGCCGGAGGGGGCTCCCGCTCGCTCGCCCTCTCCGGAGGAGCCGTCGTCGCCCTTGCCGTCGCCCTTGCCGCCCGAGGAGTCGGTGGACGGCTCCCTGGTGGCACCGCCCGTGGCTCCGCCGGCCAGGACGCGGTCGCAGTAGCGCCGTACCGTCTCGCCCGTGCGGACGGAGTCCGTGAGCCGGCGGTGGGCACTGTCGTCGAGGCGCCCGGCACGGTAGTCCTGGCACGCCTTGACGATCTTGGCGGAGAGACTGTCCCGGTTCGCGGGGCCCGTGGTCCTCCCCGGCTCGGGGGTGCCGTCGTTCCCGCCCGAGCTGCCCGTACCGTCGGCACCGGGCGTCGCCGGGGGCGGGGACAGCGAGGGGGACGCGTCCGGCGTCGGTTCCTCTCCCGAGGGCGGCGTCGACGGCGTGGCCGTGCCGAAGCCCTCGTCCGGGGAGCCCGAGGCGACCGGCTCGGGTATCTCCACGGCCGAGACGGAGCCGGCCGGAGCCGGCCGGTCCCGGTCGTCGAAGGGCAGGATGCCCGTGCCGGAGGCGACGGCGACCCCGCCGACGGCGACGGCGGCGACCGCGGCGGCCAGTCCGTACCGCAGCGAGCGTCCCCACTGCCGGGCGGCGGGCACCCGCCCGAGCCGTACTCCGCCGAGCTCGGCGGCGCCGGGTGCGAAGACGGCCGGGGACATGGCGAGGGAGCGCTCGGCAGCGGCCTTGCGGAAGGCGGCCAGGGCGGCCTCCTCGCCGGGGAGTTCGGCGTCCGCCGGTACGGCAAGGGGCGGGAACCGGGCCGCTGCGAGGGCCTCGGCGAGGCGCTCGGCCTGCTCACGGGCGTGATCGTCCACGGCGTCGACCGGCTCGCCGCGGAGCAGCCGCTCCGCGGCCTCCTGGTCGAGCCACTGGTACCGCTCGTCGGCCATCACATGTCCTTCTGCGTCCGCGCACGCGATTGCGTCACACCACCGGGGGCCGACGCCCCCGGTCTGCGACCGCGCTGCGGCGGTACACCCCCGAGCGGGGTTCCGGTTCCGTCGCCCTCGGCATGGAGGAGTTCGGCGAGGCGCTTGAGGCCTCGGTGCGCGGCGGTCCGTACCGCGCCGGGCCGCTTCCCCAGGGTGTCGGCGGCGCTCTTGGCGTCCAGGCCGACGACGACCCGCAGGACGACGGCCTCGGCCTGGTCCTGCGGCAATTGGGCGATCAGATTCATGGTGTGGCCGGTGGCCAGTGCTTCCAGAGCCTCGTCCGCGGTGTCGGAGTCGGCGGGCTTGTCGGTGAGTTCGGTCTCGTCTCCGGTCGCGGCGGGGCGTCTGCCCCGCATCCGGATGTGGTCCAGCGCGCGGTTGCGGGCGATACGGGCCGCCCAGCCCCGGAACCGGTCCGCGTCGCCGCTGAAGCGGTCGAGGTCGCGCGCGATCTGGAGCCAGGACTCCGAGGCGACGTCCTCGGTGTCGGCGTCACCGACGAGCGTGCGTATGTAGCCCAGCAGCCGGGGATGCACGGCGCGGTACACAGTACGGAAGGCGTCCTCGTCCCCGTTCTGCGCAGCGAGCACCGCGGCCGTCAGCTCCGCGTCGTCCCCCAGCAATCCCCACACCTGTTCGTCATCGCGGCTGGTCGTCACCGCAGCACCAGCCGGCGCGCATGAGCACGCTACGTCCTTCCCCGTCGCCACGTCCATGTTCGTCCGGTCTTTGTACAACCTGCAACCTTCTAGGGGTGCAGGACGGTGTGACAGAAAACGCATCCATGGCGCTGTAGGGAGTACGGGGCCGTGCTGCGGCTCCGGCGGACGGCGACCGGGGCCTCTCCTGTGGGGGGTGGCGGCCCCGGTCGTCCTCCTTTTCGCCCATATTTCAGGGCTTTTGACCCTTCGTCCGCGGGCGGTTCACCTCCTGGGGAGGCCGACGCGCTGCGGCAGGCAACCGCACCACCGTCCGCGTACCGGCAGCACCGATCGCCAGTCGTCCCGCCGTCTGGTGCGGCGCGCCGCGTACCCCTCGGTCTCCCGCGCCGCGCGGAACGCCTCGCGCGCCCTGGCCTCGCCCGCGTCGGCACCGCCCTGTTCGCCCCGCAGCGCCGCGCCCAGCGCTGCGGCCAGCGGGTCCGGTTCGCGTGTCATGACCCATCCTTCCGCCGTCGCGGCGGCTCCACGGCGGCGAGCAGTCCCGCCAGTCTCCTCAGACCCCGGTGGCCCGCGGTGCGGACCGCCCCGGGTCGTTTGCCCAGGACGCGTGCCGTCGCCGGCCCGTCCAGGCCGACGACGACCCTGAGCAGCACGGCCTCGGCCTGATCGCGCGGCAGGCTGCGGACCAGGGCGAGCGCCTGCTCCGTCGACAGCCTCTCCAGGGCGGCGGCCGCCGTGTCGTGACCGCCGGGCAGTTCCAGTACATCCTGTTCGAGTAACGAGGTGCGGGGCCGCCGGCTCTGGCGGCGCAGATGGTCGAGCGCCCGGTTGCGGGCGATCGCCGCGGTCCAGCCGCGGAATCCCGCCCCGTCGCCGCGGAACCGTCCCAGGTCCCGGGCGATCTCCAGCCAGGCCTCCGACGCGACGTCCTCGGCGTCCTCGCCGACCAGGCCGCGTACGTACCCGAGCAGTCCGGGGTGGACCAGACGATAGGCCTCGGCGAAGGCGTCTTCGTCCCCGCGCTGCGCGCGCTCGACAAGGATCCCCAGTTCCGCGTCGTACGCGCCCACGCTTCCCTCTTCGTGCCGACTCGGCACCGCACACCGTGCCCATGTCCCCCCATGGGGCAGGGCGCGACGCGCCGTCCCCCTCCCTTCAGCGCGCGGGCCCGGAGAAACGTCACTGGTTCACAGGCAGCGCACAGGCGTCCTGGTCCGCCCGTGCAGCAGCAGACAGAAGCGCTGTACGGATTCCTCCGGACCTGTCTCGAATCGGTTGACGACCTTTCCGAGCGGGAGCCGGCTCCTGGCCGTGAGCCGTTCGACGACATGGGCGCGCATTGCGTCGGCGGACGGTACGACGGGCGCGGGTTCGGATTCCCGGCACATGCCCAACCAAGCGACCTGCGGGGCGCAAGTGTCACAGGTGGCGGAGGTGGCGCTGGTCACACCGCCGGGTCAGAGGCTTCCCGCGGTCACACCGCCGGACCGGCTGCCGCTCCCCCCTTCGGAGCGGCGAACCAGCGCCAGGAGGTGCGCCGTTCGCGCCCGGGGAGTTCACCCCTGCCGGTGGCCCACAGCAGGGTCGGCCAGCGGTCCGTGTCCGTCGGGGCGTCGGGGAAGAGCCGGCCGAGCACCTGACCGCAGAGGCCGGCCGGCGGGTGGAACGGGACGCCGAGGCCGGTGGCGATGTCATGGGTGTGGACGAGGGTCTCGACGATGCCCATGGCCGCGAAGCCCTCGGCGTCGGAGAGACCGAAGCAGTGGTACGCGCGCCGGTCCGCGGGGACGGTGCGGACCACGGCGGTCAGCATCGCGCCGCAGGACTCCAGCACATGGAGCAGCCCGGTGGTCCCGGCCTCGGGATCGGCGTACGTGACATTGGCGGGGCCGCCCTCACGGCGCCGCTCCCAGAGGAAGGGCACCTCGGTGTCGAGCGCCGGTGCGTCGAGGCCGAGCTGGGCCGCGTAGGCGAAGAGGTCGTCGGCGAGGTGCTCGACGGTCTCCCAGCAGCTCCAGGTCAGGGTGCCGGCGGGGTGCTGCCAGTCGGCGGCGGTGGTCGTGACCGCGGCGCCGCGCAGGGTGGTGAGGGAGAGGCGGACGGCGTGCTGGAGGTCGTCGGCGGTGATGCCGGGTGCGGTGGGATCGCTCGTCGTCGTCATGGCGATCATCATGGCGCCCGCCGAACTGTCAACCGACGGTTGACAGCCAAGGACTGTCAACCTAGGGTTGCCTCTATGACGAAACCAGTCGGCATGACCGTCCCCGTCCGGCTCGACGACCTCATCGAAGCGATCAAGAAGACCAACACCGACGCGCTCGACCAGCTGTCGAACGCGGTGATCGCCGCGGACCATCTCGGCGACGTGGCCGACCATCTGATCGGACACTTCGTCGACCAGGCCCGGCGCTCGGGCGCCTCCTGGACCGACATCGGCAGGAGCATGGGCGTCACCCGCCAGGCGGCCCAGAAGCGCTTCGTCCCCAAGGACCCGGACGCGGAGAAGATGGACCCGAACGCCGGGTTCAGCCGCTTCACCCCCCGGGCCAGGAACGTCGTGGTCGCCTCCCAGAACGAGGCGACGGCCGCCGGAAACGCCGAGATCGGCACCGGGCACGTGGCCCTCGGCCTGCTCGCGGAGCCCGAGGGCATCGCGATGCACTGGATCACCGCGCAGGGCGTGACACCGGAGGCGCTGCGCGCCGCGGTCACCCCGACGCTGCCCGCGGCGGCCGAGGAGGCGCCCGCGCTCACCCCGTACGACGCGGCGGCGAAGAAGGTCCTGGAGCTGACCTTCCGCGAGGCGCTCCGGCTCGGCCACAACTACGTCGGCACGGAGCACATCCTGCTGGCGCTGCTGGAGTTCGAGGACGGCGACGGCGTCCTGACCGGCCTCGGCCTCGACAAGGCGCAGGCGGAGGCGGACATCGCGGCGGCGATCGACGAACTCGCGGTGAAGCCGACGGAATGACGGCAGCGGAACGACGGCTGTGGCCGGGTGCCCCGAGAGGGGCGCCCGGCCACTTGTTGTCCGTACGGGAGTGGCCGGGTACCCCGAAGGGTGCGGTGCCCGGCCATTCGTCCGTACGAGAGCTGATGGGGCCCGACCAGGCCGTGCGGGCCCGGCAGGAGACGACGGCGGGGCATGACCCGACCGTCAGGCCGTGCGGGCCGGCGGGAGACGACCGGCGGGCCCGACCGGGCCGTCAGGCCGTGCGGGCCCGGCGGGAGACGACGGCGCGGAGCACTCGGCCGCCTTCCGTGGAGAGCTCGCGGGCCCGGCGCAGTCCCGTCGGCCCGTGCGCGACCGATTCGAGGACGGTCTCCTGCCGGCGCAGCTCGCCCGCGAGGAGCGGCCCCGCGCCGGCGCCGTCCCCGGCCCGGCAGCGCTCGATCGACTCGTCGGTGACCTCGGCCGCGTCGTACCGGCCGTGCAGGGCCAGCGCGGTGACGGAGCATTCGGAGGCCCACTCGCGCAGCGGTTCCTCGGCCCACTCGGCGGGCGCGGCGTCCAGCATCTCCCGTACGAGCCCGGCCACCGCCTCGTCCCCGGCGTCAGCGCCCAGCTCGACCCGGGCCTTGGCCATCGCCTCGCCCCAGGCCCCGCCGTCGCCACGCGCGACCGCCGCCCAGACGGGCCGCAGCACCTCCCCGCCCTCGGGGGCGAGCAGCGGCAGACACCGGTCCAGACAGGCGAGTCCGGCGGCCGCCAGACTCCGCTCGTCGGCCTGGTCGATCAGTTCCAGCAGGCTCATGCATGCCTCCCGTTGCGGACGCAGTACTTCCCCTTACTGCGCCGCTTGGCGCGATTACGTCACTGCGCGGCCGGAATCATGCCAGCGGCCTTGCGGTGTTGCATAGAGGTCAAACGCCGGACAAAGAGGATCGCGAGGACTGCGGCGACCTACGAGGGGCCGTGGGTCTTCTCGTTGAACACCTCGACCTGACATTTGGCCCGGGTGGCCCGCACGCCGTCCCTGATCCGGCCGTCACTCGTCACGAGCGGAACGTCGTACCCCTCGGCCAGCGCCACGTACACGGCGTCGTACGCACTGAGGTTCGCGTAGAGCTCACGCACACGCGGCAGCAGGAACAAGTGCTCCGACCTGCGCAGCGGGAGCACGGCGAACGCCGCGCCGGCGTCGTCCAGCTCCCTGTCGGTCAGTTTTCCGCCGCGATGCCTGCCGAGGAGAGCGGACGTCACCTCGACGTCCACCAGGTACGGAGCGAGCAGGCGCTCCCCCTTCACCCGCTCCCTCAGTGCCGCGCCGACAGACCCCGCGTCGGCGAGCAGCATGACGAGCGCACCGGCGTCCACGACGATCACTCGCGCCGCCTTCCCCGGTCGATCTCGTCGAGCACGTCCTCGGTGGAGAGCCGCGCCGTCGCACGGTCCTGGATGCGGGCGATCACGTCTTCCAGCGAAGGCGTCGCGGCTTCCTGCTCCAACAAGGTCCGCGCATAGGCCTGCAGGGACTGCCGGCTGCGGGCGGCCCTTATCTTCAGCTCGGTCAGCGCTTCCTCGGACAGGTCTCGCACATAGAGAGTCGCCATGCAACAACTCTAGCCGCATCGCAAGCATTCTGCTAGCAGCTGTCACCTACCGGACCCGCACCGCCAGCTGCTGGAACTGCTCCCAGCTCATCGTCGGCTTCCGCTCGTCCCACAGCTTCTGCGCCGTCGCCGTGAGCGGCATCCGGATCCCGTCCGCCACCTGCGCCTGCGTCTGCGACCTGGACAGGTCGCACCAGACGGCGAACCGGCCGCCCAGGATCTGGGGTCCGTACCGCGCCGGGACGGGGGTCGTGCCGCGCAGCACGAGCGGGGTCCACTGCTCGTAGATCCGGCGGCCGGTGGGGTACGTGAACTGGTTCGGCTCGCCGAGGACGTAGTACAGGAACTCGTCGTTGAGGTTCACGACCTTGCGGCCCTCGGCCAGAAACTCCGTGGGCGGCCGGGCGCCGATCTCCTTGCCGGTCCAGTACTCGACCTCGATGTCCTTGTCGGCGGTGACGACCCCGCCCCGGAAGAAGCCGTCGTTCCAGGCCTTCGGCGTCTGCTTCGCGGCGCGCACCACGGCTGCGCGGTCGTTCATCCAGCCCTCGGTCAGGTCCTGGACGCCGGCGCCCGGGCCGTACTTCTCACGGGCCGCGCTCGCCAGCTGCGGGTAGGAGGCGGCGGGGTCGCTGACGGTCAGCGCCTGGTACTCGTCGGCCCCGATGTGGAACCACCGGCCGCCGAACAGCGCCGTGTACTCGCGCAGCAGGTCGTCGATGAGCTCCGCCGACTCCGGCTTGGAGATGTCGATCGCGCCCTGCCGCGGCACGCCCTGCACATTGCGCAGCTGGAGCTGCGGGTAGGCGCGCAGTACGGCGCCGAGGTGTCCGGGCGAGTCGATCTCGCCGAAGACGTCGATGTGCAGGCGTTCGCCGAGGGCCAGGATGCGCTTCACCTCCGCCGTCGTCAGGTGCGGATCGGTGACGATCTCGGGGTGCGAGGTGGACTCGATGCGGAACGCCTGGTCGTCGGAGAAGTGCAGACCGAGCTGGTTGAGCTTGAGGTCGGCCATCTCCCGCATCCGGGCTTCGATCCACTCCGCGGTGAAGTGCTTGCGGGCGATGTCCAGGTTGAGGCCGCGCTGGGGCTTGGCCGGCGCGTCGGTGACGACGCCCTCGGGCATCGCGCCGGAGCCCGTCACCGACTGCTTGAGGGTCCGGGTGCCGTAGAAGACACCCGCCTGGTCGGGGCCGGCTATCCGGACCCGGTCGTCGCGGGTGGTGAGGGTGTACGACTCGGGGGCGCCCTTCCCGCCGAGCGCCAGCTCGACGTCGCCCGCACGCGCGGCGACGGCGCCCCGGTACGCGATCTTGAGCTCCCCCGCGAGCAGCCGTCCCTCGTCGGCGAGCCCCTCGCTGCCCTGGGCGATGACGACGCCGGCCTCGGGCGTGGGGCGCCAGCCCGGGCCGCGGGCCGCCTCGTGGGTGCGGACGGCCGGGACGGTGAGCGGGGCGGTGGAGAGCGGGTACGTCCGGGTGGGCGTGGGGCTCGGCTCCGGCGCCGCGCTGGTCACGGACGTCGGCGTTCCGGATCCGGACGTGGGTCCGCCGGGGCCGGAGGAGGAGCCGTCGGAGCAGGCCGTCACGGTGGCCAGTGCCACCGCGGCCGCGAGGAGAGTGGGGCCCACCTGGGGCCTTCGTATGGCGTACCGCATCACTGGGAATCCTCCCTCAGGGAGTGAGGTAGGGCCATTCGGGGGCGGGCGGCGACGCCGAAACGTCACGCGTACGTTCCGAAACTCTCCCTTCCGGGTGAAAATCGCGCATCCGTCGGACAGTTCCCCCTGCCCGTCGATAACGTTGCGTCACACCCACCCCACCTTTCCCGGAGTCCACGCTGACCAGCGACACCCGTGCCTCTTCCCGGAACCTGGGCTCCGCCGCCACTCCCGCGATACCTGCCCAGCACGGCAGCCCCCGCCACCTCGCCGGTCTCAGGCGCTTCAACGTGGCCCCGGCAGCTGACGCCCAGGAGCTGCTCCTCTCCTGCTGCCACAGCCGCCGCTGGGCCGAACGGGTGACCGCGCACCGCCCGTACCCCACCCTCGACGCGCTGCTCGCCGCCGCCGACGAGGCCGGTTACGACCTGTCCGCCGCCGATCTCGACGAGGCGCTGGCCGCCGAGTCCTCCGCCGCGCCGCACCCCGACGCCCCGCCCGCGGCACACACCGCCCTGCGGGCCGCCCACGCCGCGTACGAGAGCAGGTTCGGGCACGCCTTCGTGATCAGTCTCGACGGCGTTCGCCCCGGTGAGCGCCTCGACCAGGTCCTCGCCGGCATCCGGTCACGGCTCGGCAACGAACCGGAGGAGGAGCGGGTGATCGCCGCCGACGAGCTCCGGCGGCTCGCCCGCATCCGCCTCACATTCGGAATCGCCACCTCGTGATTCCGTCCGGAATACGGCGATTCCGGCCCAGCCGATAGTCCGTCCGTGCATCTTTGATCACACCTATGGACCCCGCGCGAGCGAACCGACAAGTCGTCGCTACGATGACCGGGGCCGGTGGACCGTACCCGGCCGGGTCAGACCGACACTGAAGCCGGCCGACCCTGATCCCCGCTCCCGGAGGGTTTTTCCGTGCCGGCTGGAACGCTGTACCGCGGCCGGGAAGGAATGTGGTCCTGGGTGGCTCATCGAGTCACCGGCGTCCTCATCTTCTTCTTCCTGTTCGTACACGTGCTGGACACCGCTCTCGTCCGCGTCTCCCCCGAGGCGTACGACGACGTGGTCGCCACGTACAAGACGCCGATCGTCGCACTCCTCGAGTACGGCCTGGTCGCCGCCATTCTCTTCCACGCGCTGAACGGCCTCCGGGTCATCGCCGTGGACTTCTGGTCCAAGGGCCCGCGCTACCAGAAGCAGATGCTCTGGACCGTCGTGGGCATCTGGGTCGTGCTGATGGCGGGCTCCATCTACCCCGTCCTCGGCCACGCCGCACGTGAACTGTTCGGGAGCTGACGCCAGACATGTCTGCTGACACCACTTCCGCGATCGGTCCCGTCGAGGGCGCGGCCCACTACGACGTGGACAACCCGGCCCCGTACATCGAGGCCCCCCGCAAGCGCACCGGCAAGACGCCGCGGGCGACCCGAGGCAACTTCGAGATGGCCGCGTGGCTCTTCATGCGCCTCTCGGGCATCGTCCTCGTCGTCCTGGTCCTCGGCCACCTGCTGATCCAGCTCTTCCTCGACGGCGGCGTCTCCAAGATCGGCTTCGCCTTCGTGGCCGGCCGCTGGGCGTCCCCGTTCTGGCAGGTCTGGGACCTGCTGATGCTCTGGCTCGCCATGCTGCACGGCGCCAACGGCCTCCGCACGGTCATCAACGACTACGCGGAGCGGGCCAACACGCGCCTGTGGCTCAAGGGCCTGCTGTACACCGCCACGGTGTTCACCATCCTTCTGGGCACGCTGGTGATCTTCACCTTCGACCCGAACATCCGCTAGGCACGGGGCTGAGGTAATCCACGTCATGAAGATCCACAAGTACGACACCGTCATCGTCGGCGCCGGCGGCGCCGGCATGCGCGCCGCCATCGAGTCGACGAAGCGCAGCCGCACCGCCGTGCTGACCAAGCTCTACCCCACCCGCTCCCACACGGGCGCCGCGCAGGGCGGCATGGCCGCCGCGCTGGCCAACGTGGAGGAGGACAACTGGGAGTGGCACACCTTCGACACGGTCAAGGGTGGTGACTACCTGGTCGACCAGGACGCCGCCGAGATCCTGGCGAAGGAGGCCATCGACGCCGTCCTCGACCTGGAGAAGATGGGTCTGCCGTTCAACCGGACCCCGAACGGCACCATCGACCAGCGCCGCTTCGGCGGTCACTCCCGCAACCACGGCGAGGCGCCGGTCCGCCGGTCCTGCTACGCCGCGGACCGCACCGGCCACATGATCCTCCAGACGCTCTACCAGAACTGCGTCAAGGAGGGCGTGGAGTTCTTCAACGAGTTCTACGTCCTGGACCAGCTGATCACCGAGGTCGACGGCGTCAAGAAGTCCGCCGGTGTGGTCGCGTACGAGCTGGCCACCGGCGAGATCCACATCTTCCAGGCCAAGGCCGTGATCTACGCCTCCGGCGGCACGGGCAAGTTCTTCAAGGTGACCTCCAACGCGCACACGCTGACGGGTGACGGCCAGGCGGCCTGCTACCGGCGCGGCCTGCCGCTGGAGGACATGGAGTTCTTCCAGTTCCACCCGACGGGCATCTGGCGCATGGGCATCCTGCTGACGGAGGGCGCCCGTGGTGAGGGCGGCATCCTCCGCAACAAGGACGGCGAGCGCTTCATGGAGAAGTACGCGCCGGTCATGAAGGACCTCGCGTCCCGTGACGTCGTCTCGCGCTCCATCTACACGGAGATCCGCGAGGGCCGTGGCTGCGGCCCCGAGGGCGACCACGTGTACCTGGACCTGACGCACCTTCCGCCGGAGCAGCTCGACGCCAAGCTCCCGGACATCACCGAGTTCGCCCGTACGTACCTCGGCATCGAGCCGTACACGGACCCGATCCCGATCCAGCCCACCGCGCACTACGCCATGGGCGGCATCCCGACCAACGTCGAGGGTGAGGTCCTGGCGGACAACACCACCGTCGTCCCGGGCCTGTACGCGGCCGGCGAGGTCGCCTGTGTCTCCGTGCACGGCGCCAACCGTCTGGGCACCAACTCGCTGCTCGACATCAACGTCTTCGGCAAGCGCTCCGGCATCGCCGCCGCCGAGTACTCC
This sequence comes from Streptomyces sp. NPDC056222, assembly GCF_042264065.1. NCBI lineage: Bacteria > Bacillati > Actinomycetota > Actinomycetes > Kitasatosporales > Streptomycetaceae > Streptomyces > Streptomyces sp. NPDC056222. The sequence goes on from NZ_JBHJTL010000031.1 coordinate 21,591, forward strand.
GCCAAGCACGACTACGTCGAGCTCCCGGAGAACCCGGAGTCCCTGGTCGTCTCGCAGATCGAGAAGCTGCGCAACTCCACGGGCAACGAGCGGGTGGCCGACATCCGTCGTGAGCTCCAGGAGACGATGGACGCCAACGTGATGGTGTTCCGCACCGAGCAGACGATCAAGACGGCCGTCGAGAAGATCGCCGAGCTGCGCGAGCGCTACGAGAACGTGTCCATCCAGGACAAGGGCAAGCGCTTCAACACGGACCTCCTCGAGGCGATCGAGCTGGGCAACCTGCTCGAGCTGGCCGAGGTCATGGCCGTCTCGGCCCTGGCGCGCAAGGAGTCCCGCGGCGGTCACTACCGCGAGGACTACCCGAACCGCGACGACGTCAACTTCATGCGCCACACCATGGCGTACCGCGAGGTCGGCGAGGACGGCTCCGAGACCGTCCGTCTCGACTACAAGCCGGTCGTCCAGACCCGCTACCAGCCGATGGAGCGTAAGTACTGATGGCTACCCCCGTACTGGACAAGGTCGAGGCGGAGTCCGCCGCCTCCCCGTACATCACGATCACGATGCGCATCCGCCGCTTCAACCCCGAGGTGTCGGACGCGTCGGTCTGGGAGGACTTCCAGATCGAGATCGACCCGAAGGAGCGTGTGCTCGACGCCCTCCACAAGATCAAGTGGGACGTCGACGGCACGCTGACCTTCCGTCGCTCGTGCGCGCACGGCATCTGCGGCTCGGACGCGATGCGGATCAACGGCAAGAACAGGCTCGCCTGCAAGACGCTGATCAAGGACATCAACCCCGAGAAGCCGATCACCGTCGAGGCCATCAAGGGCCTCACGGTGATGAAGGACCTCGTGGTCGACATGGAGCCCTTCTTCCAGGCGTACCGGGACGTCATGCCGTTCCTGGTCACCAAGGGCAACGAGCCGACGCGCGAGCGTCTGCAGTCGGCCGAGGACCGCGAGCGTTTCGACGACACCACCAAGTGCATCCTGTGCGCCGCGTGCACGTCGTCCTGCCCGGTCTTCTGGAACGACGGCCAGTACTTCGGTCCGGCCGCGATCGTCAACGCGCACCGCTTCATCTTCGACTCGCGTGACGAGGCGGGCGAGCAGCGCCTGGAGATCCTGAACGACAAGGACGGCGTGTGGCGTTGCCGTACGACGTTCAACTGCACGGACGCCTGCCCGCGTGGCATCGAGGTCACGAAGGCGATCCAGGAAGTGAAGCGTGCGCTGATCACGCGTCGCTTCTGACACCTGGTCACTGCGGGGAAGCCCGCTTCTGTACGCTCAGCGTGCAGAGGCGGGCTTTTTCGTCAGCGGGCTTTCACAACGGAGGACGGGGAGAGATGAGCGAGCCGAACCCCTACAAGGACAGCGGCGAGTACCAGTGGGGTCCCGACCAGCAGGCGGGGGCGCCCGGTTACGGGTATCCGCAGCCGGTGCCGGGGCAGCAGTACCAGCCGACGCTGCCGGGCATTCCGGTGCCGCCGCAGCACGCGCCGGCGGTGCAGGGCGGTGGCGGTGCGCCGGTGCTGAGCCTCGGCGACATCACGGTCGTCGGGGACCAGATCATCACTCCGGCCGGTGCGATGCCCCTCAAGGGCGCGGTGTGGAACGCGATGGACATGTCGCGGACCGAGGAGAAGATGCCCACGGTCGCGATCGTGCTGGCCGTCATCTTCTTCATCTTCTGTCTGCTGGGCCTGCTGTTCCTGCTGATGAAGGAGAAGACGACCACCGGCTTCATCCAGGTCACGGTGACCAGCGGCGGCCGGCACCACGCCACGATGATCCCCGCGACCGGCCCGGACACCATGCACCGGGTGATGGCGCAGCTCAACTACGCGCGCTCGCTGAGCATGTAGGGGTCGATCCGGGAGGCGGCGTGCTGCTGCCCGCCGTCAGGGTCGGGCCGGGGATCCCTTCCGGGTCGAGTCGGGGGCCGACCAGGGTCGTCCCCGATGGGCCGGACGATCATCCGGCGGGATTCTTGATCCATGACGAACTCACGGATCAGCACGTCGGGTTGGGCGATGACGGCGGCGGCCGGGGCCGCCCTCGTCGGCGTCCTCGCAGCGACCGTACCGGCCACGGCGGCGACCCCGGGCTCCCGCACGGGGGCATCGGCGGCGCCCCTGGCCACGATCTCGGTCGCGACACCGCCCGACGCGCACGGCGCGTTGAGCGGAACCGTCGACCGGGCCGCACTGCGGGCCGCGCTCGCCGGGCTGCCCGACGAATACGTGCGCGGGGCGATGGTCAAGGTCTCCGGGCGCGACGGGCGATGGACCGGGACCGCGGGCGAGTGGACGGCGCCCGCGGACGCGCCGTTCGCCATCGGCAGCGTCACCAAGCTCTTCACCTCGGCCATGGCGCTCCAGCTCGTCGGCGAGGGCCGGCTGTCACTGGACGACACCGTCCAGGAGCTTCTGCCCGGCCTGCTCCCCGCCTCGTACTCGCCCATCACCGTCGGGCAGTTGCTCAGCCACAGCAGCGGTCTGCAGAAGCCGGAGTGCTTCAAGCCCGGGACGCCGGTGGAGATCGTGACCTCCGCGGTGTCCTGCGGCACCCCGACGACTCCGGGCGCGACCGTCCAGTACAACGGCATCAACTACTTCATCGTGGGTCTGGTCGTCGAGAAGGTGACGGGCCGGACGTACCGCGAAGAGCTCCGCGACCGGGTGCTGCGCCCCCTCGGCCTGCGGCACACCTCGCTTCCCGCCGACGACTGGGCCTGGGCCGAGGGCGGCATGGTCTCCACGGCCCCCGAGCTCACACGCTTCATGAACGCCCTGATGCGCGGCGGTCTGCTGGAACCCGCCGAGCGGAAGCTGCTGTTCACGACTCCGCCCATACCCGGTGCGAGCTTCAGTCACGGCGGCCTGACGCGCACCCGGCTGCCCGACGGCGGGCCGCTGGTCTGGGGCAAGACCGGGACCAACCGGGGTTACACGAGCGGGGTGTTCGCGACGCCGGACCTGGACCGGGTGGTGGTGTACTCGACGCTGCCGACCGGCAAGGACGTGGACCAGGAGGTGGCCCGGGTCATCCGGATCGCGCAGGCCGGCTTCAAGGGGTACGAGGAGCGTCGGAAGAGCCGTCCGGCGACTCTGCCGCAACCATGACGCGGCGGAGCAGGTCGTTGAGGACGGTGCGTTCGTCCTCGTCGAGGACGCCGAGGAGGCGGTACTCCTCGTGACCGAGGACGTCCATCGCACCGAGCCAGGTCTCACGGCCCGAGGCGGTGAGTTCGACGACGACGCGGCGGCGGTCGGTCGTGGACTGGGTGCGGCGGACGAAGCCGCGCTTCTCCAGGGCGTCGAGGCGACCGGTGACCGAGGCGGGGGCGAGGTCGAGGTCCTGGGCCAGTTCGGAGGGTGCGGCGCTGCCGCCGCGGCCTGCGAGCTTGTGGAGGGTGTCGAACTCGAACCGCTCCAGGTCGAAGTCCACGAGGGACTGTTCGCGCACCCGCCGCAGATGGACGGAGAGCTTCTTCATCCGGGTGACCGCGCCCTCCACGACCGGGTCGAGGCCGGGCAGCACCGGCTGCCACTGGGCCACATGCTCGTCGGTCCAGTCCCGCTGCGTCGGCCCCGAGGGCTCGGTCGACTCCATGGATCGATCGTACGTCGCCCTCCAGATCCCTTCGACACCAAATATTTCGTTGACGAACTATTCGCTGCCGAAATACTGTCGTGGTCATGCCCGCCGTCCCTTCCGACACGGCACCCGTGTCCATGCCCGCACCCGTCCCCCACCCGCTGCGCACCCGCTCCTTCCGACTGCTCTTCGCCGGCCGCACCCTGTCCCTCCTCGGTGACGCCGCCATCCCGGCCGCCCTCGCCATCGCCGTCTGGGACGCCACCGGCTCGTCCTCCGCGCTCGCGCTCGTCCTGGCCTGCGCGATGGTCCCCAAGCTGCTCCTGCTGCCGGTGGGTGGAGTCGTCGGCGATCGCTTCAACGCCCGTACGGTAGCCCTGACCACCGATCTCGTCCGCTGCGCGACCCAACTCCTCGTCGGCGCCCAGCTGCTGAGCGGTGAGCCTTCCCTCTGGGTCATCGCCGCCGCCGAGGTCCTCGGCGGCGCGGCCGGCGCGTTCTCGATGCCGACCGGGTCGCCCCTCGTCAAGGGGACCGTGGCCCCGGAGGCGCTCCAGCGCGCCAACGCGGCCATGGGCATCGCCCGGAGTGCCACCCGCATCGGCGGGCCGGCCCTCGCCGGCACGTTGATCCTGACGGCGGGCGCCGGGTGGGCGTTCGTCCTGGACGCGGCCACGTTCGCGATCAGCGCCGCGCTGCTCCTCGCCGTACGGGTGGAGCGGGTGCCGATCCCCCGCCGCTCGCTGCGCGCCGACCTCAAGGAGGGCTGGCAGGAGGTCAGGTCCCGCGACTGGTACTGGACCAGCCTCGTCGGCCACGGCGCCTGGAACGGCGCCGCCGCCGTCCTGATGACCCTCGGCCCGTCGATCGCCCTCACCCAGCTCGGCGGCAAGGGGGTGTGGTTGGCGTTCCTTCAGACCGGCGCGGTGGGCCTCCTGCTCGGCTCGCTGCTCGCCCACCGCGTGCGCCCCCGGCGCCCCGTCCTCATGGCCAACCTCGGCCTCGCCACGTACGCCCTGCCGCTGCTCCTGCTCGCCCTGCCCGCGCCCGCGCCGTTGACCATCGCCGCGTACGGGCTCGCCCAGGCCGGCCTCGGCTTCCTCTCCCCCGTCTGGGAGACCGCCGTCCAACAGGCGATCCCCGCCCATGCCCTGGCCCGTGTCACGTCCTACGACTGGCTGCTCTCCCTGGCCGCCATGCCGCTCGGCTACGCCCTGGCCCCCCTCGCCGCCTCCGCCTGGGGCCCGGAGGTCCCGCTGATCGCCGCCGCGGTGGTGGTGGGCGGCTGCTGCCTGGGGACGGCGCTGGTTCCGGGGGTACGGAAGTTCGGCTGAGGGGGCGGGGTCCGCGGCGCGCCGTCCAGGGCCGTCCCCGCCGTTCCGGATGTCAGTGGCGCCCCGTACCGTCACGGGCATGGTGGGGACGACGAGTCTGGAAGTCAGGCTGTACGAGGCGGGGGTGCGGCAGCGGACCCAGGGGGGCACCGCTGTCCAGGAGCTGCTCCAGGGGCTGTCGCCCGACGAGCTGCGCAGGGCCGCCCTGTGGATCCACCGGAACCAGTGCCGGGCGGGCGCGGACCGGGTCACCGACTGGAGCGTGTCCTGGCTGGCCGGGCGGCCGCTCGGATGGTCGGTGTCCCAGGCGGAGGAGCTGCTCGAACGGCTCGTGGGCGTGATGGCCATGGTCGATCCGATGCAGCTGCTCCAGGAGTACGGTCCGCTGATGCGGCTCCCGTTGGCCGCCGCCCTCGAGGTGGGCGGGTGCGACCGGGCCCTGATGCGGGCGGCCCGCAAGGCCTCCCTGTCGGCCTGGGGCGATCAGGAGGAGGGTTCGGAGAACGCCGCGATACGGGAGGCTCTGGACCGGCTGATCGGCCCCGGGACGCCCGACGCCACCGGACTGCCGTCGGCGCTGCTGAACGACGAGGACGCCTACGGGCCGCGCATGCGGGCCGAGCACCCGGAGCTGCTCGCGGCGTCCGGCGTGCGGGCGTTCCTGGAGCACTGCGCGGCGCTCGGCACGTCCCGGCCGACCCGGAAGTGGCAGAAGGCCGCCGGGGAGCTGCTCGCCGCGGTGGAGCCCGGCGACGAGCTGGTGCGGGCGCTGCTCGACGGGGTCGCGGAGCAGGCCGAGCACGCGGTGGTAGCGCCTCATCCCATGGGCGTCCACCGCGAGCCGGGCCTCGTCGGCGAGCGCAACGAGGCGATCGTGCGCGGGGCCCTGTGGGCGGCATCCGGCCTGACCGGCTCCTGGGTGGTGCCCACCGTAGGAGCCGTGGCGCTGAACGCCGGTACGGGCACGGGCGGCTCGGGCGGGATCTGCCGCAGCGCCAAGCTCGCCTCGGCAGGAGTCGCCGTCCTCGGAACCTGCGAGGGCGAACGGGCCGCCGACGCCGTCCAGTGGCTCGGGCGGCTCAGGGGCAGAATTCGCAACAGGGCGGTCGCCAAAGCCATCACGAAGGCCCTGGAGACCGTCGCCGGGCGGGCCGGGCTCACTCCGGGGATGCTGCGGGAGCGCGGGGTGCCGACCCATGGGCTCGACGGGCGGGGGATGCGGGAGGAGGCGCTCGGGGAGTACACCGCCGTGCTCTCCGTGCAGGAGCCCGGCGTGGCCTCGCTGTCGTTCCGGGGCCCCCAGGGCAGGGTGCTGAAGTCGGCGCCGAAGGCGGCCCGGGAAGCGTACGGCGAGCGACTCGCGCCGCTCCGCGTCGCGTTGAAGGAGCTCAGGACCCTGCTGGCATTGGAGCGGGCCCGGCTGGAGGACCACCTGGCGGCGGGGACGACCTGGCCGGCGGAGGACTGGGAGCGGTACTACATCGACCACCCGGTGACCGGTTCCGCCGCCCGTGTGCTGCTGTGGGAGGTCGCCCCGGACGCCGACGAGCGCTGGACGGCCGGTGTGCCGGAGCGGACCGGCGGCGGCTGGGCGCTGGCCGGCGCGGACGGCACGGCGATCCCCGTCTCCCCCGGATCCCGGCTGCGCCTGTGGCATCCGATCCGCACCGAGGCCGAGGACGTGGCCGAATGGCGGGCCGAGCTGACGGAGCGGGAGCTGCGCCAGCCGTTCAAGCAGGTCTTCCGCGAGGTGTACCCGCTCACCCCGGCCGAGGTGGCGACCGGCTCCTACTCCAACCGTTTCGCCGGACACATCCTGCGCTACGGCCAGGCGCGCGCCCTGATGGCCGAGCGCGGCTGGACCGGAGGCCACCTGGGCTACTTCGGGGAGGGCGGCTCCTCCGAGATGGTGCGGGACCTGCCGCGCCCCGGTGATCTACCGGTGGACGAGGGGGTGTTCTGGCGGGCCCGGTTCTTCCTCGAGCTGGTCGACGCGGGCGCCTCCGCAAGCGGGGTCGCCGCACTCTGCTCCACCGACCAGGTCCGCTTCGAGCGCCGCTCGGCCCCTGCCGGGACGCGAGGCCTCTGGGAGCGGGTGGCACCGGCCGACGTACCGGCGCTCGTGCTGTCGGAAGCGCTGCGGGACGTCGATCTGTTCGTGGGAGTGGCGTCCATCGGCGCGGACCCGGACTGGCGGGACCGCGGTGAGGAGCGGGCGTACGACGGGTACTGGCAGAGCTGGTCGTTCGGCGAGCTGACCGCCGCGGCCCGGATCCGCCGCGAGACGCTTGCCCGGCTGCTGCCGCGCACCGGGATCGCCGACCGGACGGAGCTGACGGAGCGGTTCCTTCGGGTCCGGGGCGAGCTGCGCGCGTACCGGATCCACCTGGGCTCGGGGAACGTCCTGATGGAGCCGGAGGACGCCCCGCTGCACATCGAGGCGGACCGATCTCCGCAGGCCCCGGAGAGGGTGTTCCTGCCGTTCGAGGAGGACGGCGGGATGCTGTCGGTGATCCTCTCGAAGGCGTTCCTGCTCGCCGCCGACGGGGGGATCACCGACCGCACGATCACTTCACGGATACGCCGGGGGCTCTGACCTCCGCCAGGAAGCCGGCGAGCAGCGCGCTCGTCTCCTCGGGGCGCTCCAGGGCGGGAAGGTGGGCTGCCCACTCCAGTTCGACGTGACGGGCGCCGGGCAGCAGCGTCGCGAGTCGGGCCGACATCTCCCGGAAGTCGGGCACGTCGTGGGCACCGGAGACGACCAGGCACGGCATGTCGATCCCGGCCAGCTCCGCCGATGCCACACCGGCGTCGACCGGGCGGAACTCCTCGGAGGCGGCGAGCTGTACGTCGAAGGCGCGCCGCTGCATCACCCGTACCCGCTCGCGCGCCTCGTCGTCGGCCTCCGGGCCGAGCCAGGTGTCGACGTTGAGCGCGACCGCCCCGTCCAGGTCGCCCGCTTCGAGCAGCTCGTCCTCGCGTCGGCCCCAGGCGCGCAGTTCGTCGCTCGGGTTGAAGTCGGGTATGCCGGAGCAGAGCAGCGCGAGCGCGGAGACGCGGTCGGCGTGGCGGACCGCGGTCTCCAGGGCGACCTCGCCGCCGAAGGAGGAACCGACGAGGACGGCGCGTTCGACGCCGAGGGCGTCGAGGAGTTCCACGACGTCGTCGCAGTGGGTGTGCGGGCGGTCGACCGGGGTCTCGCCGAAGCCGCGGAGGTCGCAGCGCACCACGCGGTGCCCGGCGGCGGCCAGCGCCGCGAACTGGGCGTCCCACATCCTCCGATCGCAGACGCCGGAGTGGAGCAGGACAACTGTGGAAGGGCCTTCACCGGCCACGTCATGAGAGAGCATCAGGCGTCACCTTAGGCGTCCGGTACCCCCATCGCCTACGGGTTTCCCCACCCCCTCCCCGACCCTCCCTTGAACATGTTCAAAAGAGGGTCTACAGTCATGACTGCCAGCTTTTGAACGCGTTCAAGGGAGCGTGGGGCATGGACCTCACTGTCGTCGCCTACATCGTCTATCTGCTGATCAGCGTGGCTCTGACCATCTGGGTCGCCCGCACCCTCAGCCGCAACGGAAGGATCTTCCTCGCCGACGTCCTGCACGGGAACGAGAAGCTCGCCGAAGCCGTGAACCACCTCCTGGTGGTGGGGTTCTACCTCGTCAACTTCGGCTTCGTCGCGCTCTATCTGAGCCAGGACGAGGCCGTGGCCGACGCCCGGTCCCTCTTCGAGGCCCTCTCGGTCAAGCTCGGCGTGGTCCTCCTCGTCCTCGGCGTGATGCACCTCGGCAACGTCTACGTCCTCAACAAGATCCGTCGCCGGGGCGTGATGGAGCGCGAGCAGGTCCCGCCGGTGCCCCCGCAGGGCTGGACCGAGCAGTCCGGCCGCGGCGGCCCCTGGGCACCGCCCGCCACCGGTGCGGGCGCCGGCGCCGGCGCGTGAGCCGGCCATGACGACGCCGACCGGACGACCGACCACACCCGTACACCGCCTGACCGTGCTGTACGACGCCGACTGCTCGCTCTGTGTCCACCTGCGGCACTGGCTCCTCCGGCAGCGGCAGCTGGTCCCGCTCGACCTCGTCCCGGCCGCCTCCCACGAGGCCAAGCGCCGCTTCCCGGACCTCGACCACGACTCCACCCTGAAGGAGATCACCGTGATCGGGGACCGGGGACAGATCTACCGCGCCACGTCCGCCTGGATCGTCTGCCTCTGGGCCCTGGCCGACCACCGGCCCAAGGCCCACTGGCTGGCCACCCCGGCCGGACAGCCCTTGGCCCGGGCGACCGTCCTCGCCGCCGCCAAGTGGCGCGAGGCGATCAAGGGGGCCTCCTGCGAGGACGGGCGCTGCGAAGTACCCGGCACGCCCGGTTAGGCTCGGGCACTGTGAAGGACGTGAAGGAAGAGAAGCCCGCCGAGCCCGCCGAGCAGGCTGCCGAGCCCGCCCCGCAGCCCGCCAAGGCCGCGAAGAGCGAACAGACCCGCACGCTCATCCTCGAGACCGCGCTCCGGCTCTTCAAGGAGCGCGGCTACGACAAGACGACGATGCGGGCCATCGCCCAGGAGGCCGGGGTCTCCGTCGGCAACGCGTACTACTACTTCGCCTCCAAGGAACACCTCGTCCAGGGCTTCTACGACCGCATCGCCGAGGAGCACCAGACGGCCGTCGAGGGAATCCTCGACAGCGACGAGAAGGACCTCACGGCCCGCATCCGCGGGGTCCTCCTCGGCTGGCTCGACATCGCCGAGCCGTACCACGAGTTCGCCGCCCAGTTCTTCAAGAACGCGGCCGACCCGGACAGCCCGCTCAGCCCCTTCTCCCCCGAGTCGGAGGGCCCGCGCGAGGCGGCCATCGAGGTGCACCGGAGGGTCATCTCCGGCGCCTCCGTGAAGGTCGACCCCGAACTGGCCGAACCACTACCGCAGTTGCTCTGGCTCCAGCAGATGGGGCTGGTGCTGTTCTGGGTGTACGACCGCTCCGAGGGCTGCGCCAACAGCCGCCGTCTGGTCGAGCGGCTCGCACCGGTCACCGCCCGGGCGATCTCGCTCTCCCGCTTCCGGTTGCTGCGTCCCCTGGTGCGCGAGACGCACGACCTCCTCGCCGACTTCATGCCGACGGCGGCGGGCATGGCGGCCTCGGGCATGCCCAAGCGGGCGGCCCCGAAGGCGAAGACGCCCAAGGCGAAGGACTGACGCACCGCCCGCACCGAGGCCCCGAGTCGCAGGTCGACTCGGGGCCTCGGTGTGAAAGCGGGAGATCAGATCCAGCTGAGTTCCCACAGCCGCCAGATACCGGTGCCGTCGGTCAGGTACTGCGAACCGGCGACGTCGTCCGTGGCCAGGACGTAGTCCTTCTTCTGCCACAGCGGCACCAGGGGCACGTCCGCGGCCACCTCCGCCTGGATGGACTCGAAGTCGCTGGAGGCCGCGCCCCGGTCGCTGTACTGCTGCGTGGCGGAGATCAGCGAGTCGATCTTCCTGCTCGCGAAGCCGTTGTGCATCGCGTTGTCCGACCCGACGAGCGGAGCGGTGAAGCTGTCGGAGTCCGGGAAGTCGGGGAGCCAGCCGACGGGGTACGCGTCGTAGTCACCCTTCACGTACGCCTTCTGGAAGTCCTTCCACTCCGCCTCGACGAGCTTCACCTTGAACAGGCCGGTGGCCTCCAACTGCCGCTTCAGCTCGGCCGCTTCGGCGCCGTAGGTGGCGTCCTTGCGGTACCCGATGGTGAAGGAGACCGGGGTCTCGATGTCGGCCTTCTCCAGCAGGCTCGCGGCCTTCTGCTTCGACGGCTCGGGATACCTGTCGTAGAACGCGGTGCTGTGGCCGTTGAAGCCCTGCGGGATGAGCGAGTACAGCGGCTCGACCGTGCCGTGGTAGGCGCCGGTGACGATCGCCGGACGGTCGATGACGGCGGCGACGGCCTGCCGGACCGCCTTCTTCGCCATCGGCGACGGAGACTTCACGTTGAAGTAGAGATTGCGGATCTCGGCGGTCTGCGCCTCCGTGATCCGGGCCGAGCCCTTCTCGCTCCCCAGCTTGGAGAGGAACTCCGGGGGCATCTGCCGGTGCGTGACGTCGACCTGCTTGGTGTTCCACGCGGAGGCGAGCTGCTCGGACTCGGTGAAGTACCGGACGACGACCGGGCCGCCGGTCCTGGTGAGCGCGCCCCGGTAGTTCGGGTTCGGCTCCAGACGCGCGCTCTCGCCGGGCTTGTACTCCTTGAGGACGTACGGCCCCGAGCCCTCGACCGTGGTGCCCTCGCGCAGCTTCTTGGCCGGGTACTGGGTGCGGTCGACGATCGAGCCGGCGCCCGTAGCCAGCTTCAGCGGGAAGGTGGCGTCACGGCCGCTCAGATTGAAGGTGACGATCTGGCCGTCCGCCACGACGTTCTTCAGCGTCGGGAAGAGCGGGGCGGGACCGACGTCCGCGTTGATGCCCAGCATCCGGTCGAAGGAGAACTTGACGTCCTCGGCCGTGACCTTGCGGCCGCCGGCGAAGGTGAGGTCGTCACGGAGCTCGCACCGGTACGTGGTGAGCCTGGCCCCGAGGAACTTGCAGTTGTCGGCGGCGTCCGGGACGGGCGTGGTGAAGCCCGGCTTGAACGTCAGCAGCGACTGGAAGACATTGCTGTACATCGCCCAGGAACCGGCGTCGTACGCGCCCGCCGGGTCGAGCGAGGTCACCTCGTCGGTGGTGCCGACGGTGATGGGGTCCTTCCGGACGTCGTCGGAGGGAAGAAGCTGCCAGCCCCCCACCCCGGCGGCCACCAGAACTCCACAAGTGATGAGGATCCGCAGACGGACCGTCGACCGCATCGCCGTGCTTCCTTTTTTCGTGCCCACCCCTGGCGCGGCGGCGCCCAGCCATGCCGCGATGGCGCAACCCAATCACACGTATTTCACATGTGGAAGAGTAAACCTTCACACTGCACGCATATGTCCGGGATAGAGGGACTTACGCCCCTGCAACCCGTCCTGTGACGCCCCGGCCACGCCGTTGCCGCGCCGCTGTCAGGCCTGCTGTCACGCCTGCTTGGAAGCCAGCTCCACGAGGGTGATGTCGGAGGGCGCGCCCACCCGTACGGGGGGTCCCCAGGCGCCGGCGCCGCGGGAGACGTAGAGCTGGGTGTCGCCGTACCGCTCCAGACCGGCAACCGTCGGATTGGCGAGGTCGGCGAGGTAGTTGCCGGGCCAGAGCTGGCCGCCGTGGGTGTGGCCGGAGAGCTGGAGGTCGACGCCGTGACGGACGGCGTCGTGGATGACGATCGGCTGGTGCGCGAGCAGGACGGAAGCCTTCGCGCGATCGCGGTCGCCGAGCGCGGCGGCGAAGTCCGGGCCCTGGCCCTCGCTCTCGCCCGCGACGTCGTCGACCCCGGCGAGGTCGAAGCCGGCGGCGATCTCCACGCGTTCGTTGCGCAGGGGGCGCAGGCCGAGCTCGCGGACGTGGTCGACCCAGGCGTCGGCGCCGGAGAAGTACTCGTGGTTGCCGGTCACGAAGAACGAGCCGTGCCGGGCCCGGAGCCGGGCGAGGGGCTCGGCGGCGGATCCGAGGTTCTCGACGGTCCCGTCGACGAGGTCGCCGACGATGGCGATCAGGTCGGGCTGGGTGGCGTTGATGGTGTCGACGATGCGCTGACTGTGGGCGCGGCCCAGGATCGGCCCGAGGTGGATGTCGGAGACGACGGCGATCCGGTATCCATGGGCGGCGCGCGGCACCTTGGCGAGCGGCACGGTGACCCGCTTGACGCGGGGCCCGCGCAGCACCCCGTACGTCCCGTATCCGACGGTCCCCACCGCGGCTGCGGCAGCGGCCCCGCCGACGACCCGCGACACGAACAGCCGCCGCGACACGGCGGTGGCGCCCGAGGGACCGGTCGCACCGGCGGTACCGGCCGCATCGGTGCCGCCGGGGGTCCCGGCCCCGCCCTCGGCCGCGGTGGACACGTCCGTGGCGGCGGAGGCCTCGGCCTGCGGTCCGGTCGGCGACGGCTCGGCGTCGACCTCGGTCAGCAGCCCGCCGGCCGGCGCGGAGGCGCCCCCGCCCGCCGTGGCGACCGGGCCGCCCGCCGGCTTTCCGGCGCGCGATCCGGTGGGCCCGGAGCCCGTGGGTTCCGGCGCGGACGCCGTCCCGTCCCGGCCCTCGCCGGCTGCGGCCGCCCCGGCCCCGCGGCGCTCGAGCCACCGCCGCAGGAGCGGGCGTACCGCCTCGCCGACCACGAGGGCGAGGGTCACGTAGAGCAGCAGGGCCAGCCAGAGGAAGCCCGGCCAGGACACCACCTGCTGGAGCCAGAAGGGGGCTCCGGCCCGGCCGGAGGTGAGGGCGGCGAGCGACAGCACGGGCAGGACGAACGCGGCCGCCGTACCCACGCGCCGTGCCGTGCCCCCCGCGACCGTCACATCACGGACCAGTCGCTTCCACACGTACCAGTGGACCCCGCCCAGCAGGGCGAGGACCACGACCAGCACCACCATGAAGACGAGCACGCGCCCCAACCCCTATCCGCGCCGCAATGCGCGCACGCCACGCAACCCGATCACGCCGACCACCGTCCCCAGGACAAAGGACGTGATGGCGAGCAGCAGATGAACCCAGAAGTAGGCCGTCGGGTCGCCCGCGTCGTCGAAGGCGAGACCGCTCCCGTCGTTCCACAGGTTCTTGACGAAAGTGATCCAGATGAACCAACTCCACACCCCGAACGCGAGCAGGAACCAGGAGACGGGACGGCTGAGCTTCATAGCCCCAGTATCACCGCCCGTCCCACGGTCTCCACGGCCGGGGCGCCCGGGTGGAGAGCCCGGGAGCGAACCGCCCCGCGGGTGCGGTCCCCTGACGCGTACCTGTACGTTTTCGATCGTGTCTGCCTCGAAGAAGACCGCTTGGGCGGTCACTGCTGCCGCACTGCTTCCCCTTGTCTCCGTTTCGCCGGCCCACGCGGACAACAAGGAGGACCAACAGCCCAAGCCCCCCGCTGCCATGGCCTCCGTCGGCGGCAAGCTGCTCGGCCTGCCCGGGACCCAGGTGAAGCTCGGCACGGGCGCCCCGGTGCTTCCCAAGGAGCTGACCGGGCGGTCCTGGATCGTCGCGGACGCGGAGACCGGCGACGTGCTCGCCGCGCACAACTCCCACTGGCCGCTCGCTCCGGCCTCCACGCTCAAGATGCTCTTCGCGGACACCGTCCTGCCGAGGTTCCCGAAGACCACGAGCCACACCGTCGACCCCAAGGAGCTCGCCGGCATCGGCTCGGGCTCCAGCCTCGTCGGCGTCAAGGAGAAGCAGACCTACACCGTGCACGACCTCTGGCTCGGTGTCTTCCTTCGCTCCGGCAACGATGCCGTGCGGGTGCTCTCCGAGATGAACGGCGGCATCCCGAAGACCGTGAAGGACATGAACGACCACGCCGCCGAGCTCCAGGCCGTCGACACCCAGGTCGTGTCGCCGGACGGCTACGACGCCCCGGGCCAGGTCTCCTCCGCGTACGACCTCACCCTCATCGCCCGCAGCGGGATGCAGAAGGCCGACTTCCGGGAGTACGCGGCCACGGCCCGCGCCAAGTTCCCCGGCGAGCAGAAGCCGGGCAAGAAGCGCGAGACCTTCGAGATCCAGAACACCAACCGGCTGCTGACCGGCGCGCTCGGCGTCGCGCCGTACCAGGGCATGGCGGGCGTGAAGAACGGCAACACGACGCACGCCGGCTCCACCTTCACCGGCGTTGCGGAGCGCAACGGCAAAGTGCTGCTCGTGACGGTGATGAACCCGTCCTCGAAGGAGCAGCACGCGGTCTACATGGAGACCGCCCGGCTCCTCGACTGGGGCTTCGCGGCGTCCGGGAAGGTGACGCCGGTCGGCCAGCTGGTGCCGCCGAGGTCCGCCCGTACGAACCAGGGAGCCGGGAACGACGGTTCCACCCCCGCCCCCGGCAAGAACGCCCCGGGCACGGGTGCCGCCGAGAGCTCGGCGGCCGGAGGGAGGGCCGGCGGCGTCGGGGTCGCCCTCGGCGTGGTCGGCGGCGTCCTCGTCGTGCTCGCGGGCGCGGTCTTCCTCGTCAACCGTCGCTGGCCGCTGCCGGAGCTGGTCGGCCGTCGTCCGAAGCCCCGCGAGGGCGTCGACGACGAGCCGACTCACTAGCCCCGGTCGCCGTCCAGGCCGCGCAGAACAGCAGCAGCTTCGCGGTGAAGTTGATCCAGAGCAGCAGCGCGACCGGGACGCCGAACGCGCCGTACATCGACTTCCCCGCGACTTCCCGCATGTAGCCGCCGATCAGCAGCTTGAGCAGCTCGAAGCCGATCGCTCCGATCACCGCCGCCACCACCAGACGGCGGCGCGGCGGGCGGACGCCGGGAAGCAGCGTCAGCAGGTACAGCAGGACGAGGAAGCCCGCGACGGCGGCGACGGCGACGGAGGCCACCTGGAGCAGGATGCCGGTGGCTCCTTCGCCGGAGATCCCGACCCGGTCGGCGCTCCAGCCGACGGCGGTGGAACCGAGCCAGGACGCGGCGAGCGAGCAGAGCCCGACTCCTCCGAGTCCGAACAGCACGAGCGCGTCCTTGCCCTTGCGGACGACGGGGTTGCCCTCGTCCTCGTCGTCGAGCCCCCACACCGCACGCAGACACTCCCGCATCGAGCCGACCCAGCCGATGCCGGTGAAGAGCAGCAGCGCGCCGGCGACGAGGCCGATCGTGCCCGCGTTGTCCACGAGCCCGCCGATGTTGAGCTGGTCGGAGATGCCGGGGACCTGGTCGGAGACCTTGTCCTCGATCTTGTCCAGCTGCTCCTTGCTGAGCAGCGCGGCGCCGATCGCGGCGGCGACGGCGATCAGGGGGAAGAGCGCGAGGAAGCTGATGAAGGTGATGGCGGCGGCGAGCCGGGTCCAGTGGGCGGCGTCGAGGGTCTCGTACGAACGCCAGGCATGGGTCCGCATGAGCCGGGCGACCCAGGGGCCGATGACGGGGAGCTTGGTCAGCCAGTCCATGTCGTTCGCATACCCCTTGATCCACCAGTTGACCGGAATGTGACCATCCGGGCCCCAGAATCGCAGACGCACCGCAAGAACCCTGCCCACACCGGACCCTGACACCGTGTCGGCGACGGCGGGGCATCTCTTCCGATGCTCATACGATCACCCATTTCGCCGAACTGCGGTCAAACGGGGCATCGGGCACATGCAGGGCGATACGGTCACCTCCATGGCCGCCGAGAGCGACACCCGGTCGAGCCCCCACCGGCCGGGGCCGCACCGCGCCCGCCGTGGTCGCCCCACGGTCCGTGGTCGCCTCGGACCTCTCCCGTCGTCTCGCCCTCCGATTGCTCTCCGAGGAGTTTGATCGTCATGAAGGACGCCTTCGGCACCCCGCAGTCCCTGCTTCTCCTCGGCGGCACCTCCGAGATCGGGCTCGCCACCGCCCGTCGGCTGATCGCCCGCCGCACCCGTACGGTCTGGCTCGCCGGGCGCCCCTCCCCCGCCCTGACGGCCGCCGCCGACTCGCTGCGGGTGCTGGGGGTCGAGGTGTACACCGTCCCGTTCGACGCCCTCGACCCCGAGTCGCACGCGGAGCGACTCGGCAAGATCTTCACCGAGGGGGACATCGACCTGGTGCTGCTCGCCTTCGGGATCCTCGGCGACCAGGCCCACGACGAGGCCGATCCACTCGCCGCCGTCCGGGTCGCGCAGACCAACTACACGGGGGCGGTCTCCGCCGGGCTCGTCTGCGCGGCGGCGCTGCAGGCGCAGGGGCACGGGTCACTGGTGGTGCTCTCCTCCGTCGCCGGGGAGCGCGCCCGCCGCGCCGACTTCATCTACGGCTCGTCCAAGGCCGGTCTCGACGCGTTCGCGCAGGGGCTCGGGGACGCCCTGCAGGGAACGGGGGTGCATGTGATGGTCGTGCGGCCAGGGTTCGTACGGTCCCGGAAGACGGCCGGTCTCGAGGCCACCCCACTGGCGACGACGCCGGAGGCGGTCGCGACGGCGATCGAGCTGGGGCTGCGGCGCCGCTCGGAGACGGTGTGGGTGCCGGGCGCGCTGCGGATGGTGATGGCCGCGCTCCGGCACGTGCCGAGGCCCGTCTTCCGGCGGCTGCCGGTGTGAGGCCCCGGGGTCAGCCGGCGGCCGGGGTCGGGGTGTCGACCGGGGTGCCCTGGGCGGGGACCGCGGGGACGGTGCCGCAGCCGCCGAACTCGTACGTGTGCAGCTTCCGCCACACCCCGTCCGGCCCCTGCTCGTAGAGCGCGAAGGACGAGCAGGCCCAGGCCGCCTCGAAGTCGGTCAGCTCCTCGTACGCCCGGTCCATCGCCTCCTCGGAGATGCCGTGCGCGACGGTGACGTGCGGGTGGTACGGGAACTGCAGCTCGCGCACGAGCGGCCCGGACTCGTCCCGGACCCGCTCCTGGAGCCAGGAGCAGGCGGAGACGCCCTCGGCGAGCATGACGTACACGACCGGTGACAGCGGGCGGAACGTTCCGGTGCCGCTCAGCCGGACCGGGAAGGGGCGGACGCCGGACGCGACCTCGGCGAGGTGCGCCCGGATCGCGGGCAGCCGCTCCTCGTCGACCTCCGTCGGTGGGACGAGGGTGACGTGGGTGGGGATGCCGTGCGCGGCGGGATCCCCGAAGCCCGCGCGCAGCTCCTGGAGCAGGCTGCCGTAGGGCTCCGGGACCGCGATCGAAACGCCGAGCGTTACGGTCCCCACGTCGTTCTCCTCCGTCGTCGGTCTTCTCAGGTCGATGGGTGGTGCAGCCGCCAGTGTGCGGCCTGCACCACCCTTGAGGCCAGGGTCCTTGGACTCAGTGCTTGGCGGGCAGGAAGCCCACCTTCTCGTACGTCTGCGCCAGCGTCTCCGCGGCGACGGCACGCGCCTTCTCCGCGCCCTTGGCCAGGAGCTGGTCCAGCGTCTCCGGGTCGTCCAGGTATTCCTGCGTACGGGTGCGGAACGGCGTGACGAAGTCCACCATGACCTCGGCCAGGTCGGTCTTCAGCGCGCCGTACATCTTGCCCTCGTAGCTCTTCTCCAGATCGGCGATGCCGGTCCCGGTGAGCGTGGACATGATGGTCAGCAGGTTGGAGACGCCGGCCTTGTTCTCGGGGTCGAAGCGGATGACCGTGTCGGTGTCGGTGACCGCGCTCTTGACCTTCTTCGCCGTGATCTTCGGCTCGTCGAGCAGGTTGATCAGACCCTTGGGCGTGGACGCCGACTTGCTCATCTTGATCGCCGGGTCCTGCAGGTCGTAGATCTTGGCCGTCTCCTTGAGGATGTACGGCGCCGGGATCGTGAACGTCTCGCCGAAGCGGCCGTTGAACCGCTCCGCGAGGTCGCGGGTCAGCTCGATGTGCTGGCGCTGGTCCTCGCCGACCGGGACCTGGTTGGCCTGGTACAGGAGGATGTCGGCGACCTGCAGGATCGGGTACGTGAAGAGACCGACGGTGGCCCGGTCCGCGCCCTGCTTGGCGGACTTGTCCTTGAACTGGGTCATGCGGGAGGCCTCGCCGAAACCGGTGAGGCAGTTCATGATCCAGCCGAGCTGCGCGTGCTCGGGGACGTGGCTCTGGACGAACAGCGTGCAGCGCTCGGGGTCGAGCCCGGCGGCAAGCAGCTGTGCGGCGGCGAGCCGGGTGTTGGAGCGCAGCTCCGCGGGGTCCTGCGGGACCGTGATCGCGTGCAGGTCGACGACCATGTAGAAGGCGTCGTGAGTCTCCTGCAGGGCAACCCACTGGCGGACCGCGCCGAGGTAGTTGCCGAGGTGGAACGAGCCTGCGGTGGGCTGGATTCCGGAGAGCACACGGGGAACGTCAGAGGCCATGCTCACCATTCTCTCAGGTGCCGGCGGCGATCCCGGACTGGGAACCGATCGCGTTCTGCCGGTGTATCAAAGGTGTGAGGACGCTGGAGGGGGGCCGGGTCGTCGTAGACACAGCCGAGGCCGCGGTGATCGCACGGGTACGCGCCGGGGAGGCGGAGGCGTACGCGGCGCTGGTCCGCGCGCACACGGCGGTCGCGCTGCGTGCGGCGGTGGCGTGCGGGGCGGGGGCGGAGGCCGAGGACGTGGTGCAGCAGGCCTTCTTCAAGGCGTATCGGTCGCTGGGGCGGTTCAAGGACGGGGCCGCGTTCCGGCCGTGGCTGCTGCGGATCGTGGTCAATGAGACGAGGAACACAGTGCGCTCGGCGGGTCGGCAGCGGGCCGTCGCGGGGCGGGAGGCGGAGCTGCTCGCGGGCGAGCCGCTGATACCGGACGGGGCGGACCCGGCGGTGGCGGTGGAGGAGGGCGAGCGGCGGCGGCAGCTGCTCGCGGCGCTGGACGGGCTGGGTGAGGACCACCGGCAGGTGGTGATCCACCGGTATCTGCTGGAGCTGGACGAGGCGGAGACGGCCGAGGCGCTGGGCTGGCCGCGGGGGACGGTGAAGTCCCGGCTGAGCCGGGCGCTGAAGAAGCTCGGTCTGGCATTGGAGGGAGGTGACGAGCATGACGGACGAGGGGCTCCCGGATGAGCTGCGTGACCTCGGACGGCATCTGAGGGTGCCGGACGTGGACGGGGAGACCATGGCCGAGCGGGTGCTCGCTCAGCTCCTGGCGGAGCAGGTGCCGGCGCCCGCGGCCCCACGGCGGCGGTTCGGCCGGCCGGGGTTCGGGTGGCTGCGCGGGCGGTGGAAGACGCTGCTCGCGGCCCTCTCCGGGGTCCTGGTGGTGCTGGTGCTCACGCCGCCCGTCCGGGCGACGGTGGCGGACTGGTTCGGCTTCGGCGGGGTGGAGGTGCGGTACGACCCCGGGACGCATCCCGGCCCGGGCTCGGTGGTGCCGGAGTGCACCGATCCGGTGTCGCTGGAGGAGGCCGGGCGCAGGGCCGGCTTCACGCCGCTGATACCGAGCGCGCTGGGCCCGCCCGACGCGGTCTCGGTGACCGGCTCGGCTGAGCCGGGGCGGGCGGTGATCACCCTGTGCTGGCGGGAGGACGGCGGCCGGACGGTCCGGCTCGACGAGTTCCCGGCGCGGCTCCCCATGGCCTTCGGCAAGCAGGTCCAGACGCATCCGGAGTGGGTCGATCTGCCGGACGGTGCGGAGGGCTACTGGTTCGCCGAGCCCCATCTGCTGCGGTTCCCGATGACGGACGCGAGCGGGAAGGAGTGGACCCAGTCGATACGCACGGCGGGCCCCACGCTCCTCTGGACGAGAAACGCGGGAGCCCTGACCCTGCGACTCGAGGGCGAACCCTCCCTGGAGAGGGCCCGCCGCATCGCCGAGTCGGCGGGCTGAGCGGCCGGACCGCCACGGACCGGCTCGCGTCGGCCCCCCACGGGCCAGACCGCCTGGCTCAGGCCGGATCGCCCCGACCGGACCCCCGGACCGCCACGGACCGGCTCGCGTCGGTCCGGCCCGTCCGGGGCCAGGCCGTGCGGGATCAGACCGGGAGGCCCGGTGCGGGGAAGGATGCCATCAGGGCCGCGACCTCGGCGCGGATCGTGAGGAGCGCGTCCTCGTCACCCGAGCCCGCCGCCGCGACGCCCCGGTCGATCCAGTCGGCGACCTGGGCCATGTGCTCCGTACCGAGACCGCGGGAGGTGAGGGAGGGGGTGCCGATGCGGACGCCGGAGGGGTCGAAGGGCTTCCGGGGGTCGTAGGGGACGGTGTTGTAGTTGACGACGATCCCGGCCCGGTCGAGGGCCTTCGCGGCGACCTTGCCCGGGACCTCCTTGGGGGTGAGGTCCATCAGGATCAGGTGGTTGTCGGTGCCGCCGGAGACGAGGTCGAAGCCCCGGGCGAGCAGGGCCTCGGCGAGGGCCTTGGCGTTGGCGACGACGGCGTGGGCGTAGTCGCGGAAGGAGGGCTGGGCCGCCTCGCGCAGGGCGACGGCGATGGCGGCGGTGGTCTGGTTGTGCGGGCCGCCCTGGAGGCCGGGGAAGACGGCCTTGTCGAGGGCCTTCGCGTGCTCCTCGCGGGACATCAGCATCGCGCCGCGGGGGCCGCGCAGGGTCTTGTGGGTGGTGGTGGAGATGACGTCGACGTGCGGGACCGGGGAGGGGTGGGCGCCGCCCGCGATCAGGCCGGCGATGTGGGCGACGTCGGCGACGAGCACGGCGCCGGACTCGCGGGCGATCTCGCCGAAGGCGGCGAAGTCGATCGTGCGGGGCAGCGCGGTGCCCCCGCAGAAGATCACCTTGGGCCGCTCCTTGAGGGCGAGCTCGCGGACCTGGTCGAAGTCGATGAGCCCGGTGTCCTGGCGTACGCCGTACTGCACGCCCCGGAACCACTTGCCGGTCGCGGAGACGCCCCAGCCGTGGGTGAGGTGGCCGCCCATCGGCAGGGCCATGCCCATCACGGTGTCGCCGGGCTCGGCGAAGGCGAGGTAGACGGCGAGGTTGGCCGGGGAGCCGGAGTAGGGCTGCACATTGGCGTGGTCGACACCGAAGAGGGCCTTGGCGCGCTCGATGGCGAGGGTCTCGACCTGGTCGATGTTCTGCTGGCCCTCGTAGTACCGGCGGCCGGGGTAGCCCTCGCTGTACTTGTTCTGCAGGACGGTGCCGGAGGCTTCGAGGACGGCCTGGGAGACGTAGTTCTCGCTGGGGATCAGTCGCAGGGTCTCGGCCTGCAGCTGCTCCTCGGCGCCGACGAGCGCGGCGAGTTCGGGGTCGGTGGCGGCAAGGGCGGGGTGCGGGGTGGTGTCGTTCATGGCGTTCCTCCGGGCGTTCGGCGGATCCCGGGGTACGGCTCAGATCGACTGGGCGGCACCACACGGGAGGTTCGGTTTCCCGAAGATGCCCAGGCGGGCGGCATCTCGTGTGGTCTGCCGCGCACGGCTCCCCCGGGGTCGCTTCCCCGTACGCCAGTCGCCGTGCGTGTTTCCAGCCTAGCGGGCGCGCCGTCACCCAGGTTTCTTCGTCCGGCATCCGAGCGACGATAGAAAAAGGGGCCACACCCGCCCCAGCCCGCAGGACGAACGGAGATCCCGTGTCGAGAACGCAAGACGCGATCGCTTCCGCGGAGGCGCACAGCGCTCACAACTACCACCCCCTGCCCATCGTCGTCGCCTCGGCGGACGGGGCATGGATGACCGACGTCGAGGGCCGCCGCTACCTCGACATGCTCGCCGGGTACTCGGCACTCAACTTCGGGCACGGCAACCGGCGGCTGATCGATGCCGCGCGGGCGCAGCTGGAGCGGGTGACGCTCACGTCGAGAGCGTTCCACCACGACCGGTTCGCGGAGTTCTGTACGCAGCTCGCGGAGCTGTGCGGCAAGGAGATGGTCCTGCCGATGAACACCGGCGCGGAGGCCATCGAGACGGCGGTGAAGACCGCGCGGAAGTGGGGGTACGAGGTCAAGGGCGTGCCGGACGGGCACGCGAAGATCGTGGTCGCGGCGAACAACTTCCATGGCCGGACGACGACGATCGTGAGCTTCTCCACGGACCACGAGGCCCGTGACCACTACGGCCCGTACACCCCGGGTTTCGAGATCGTTCCGTACGGCGATCTGACGGCGATGGAGCGTGCGGTCACCGCGCACACCGTGGCGGTGCTCCTGGAGCCGATCCAGGGCGAGGCGGGGGTCCTGGTGCCGCCCGCCGGATATCTGCGCGGGGTGCGGGAGTTGACCCGTGAGCGGAACGTGCTGTTCATCGCGGACGAGATCCAGTCGGGCCTCGGCCGGACCGGGCGGACGTTCGCCTGCGAGCACGAGGGCGTGGTGCCGGACGTGTACGTCCTGGGCAAGGCGCTGGGCGGCGGTGTCGTCCCGGTCTCGGCGGTGGTCGCGGACCGTGCTGTGCTCGGGGTGTTCCGGCCCGGCGAGCACGGGTCGACGTTCGGCGGGAATCCGCTGGCGTGCGCGGTGGCGCTGGAGGTGATCGCGATGCTGCGGAGCGGGGAGTACCAGCAGCGGGCGGCCGAGCTGGGCGAGCATCTCCACGCCGAGCTGGGGCTGCTCGTGGGCGGGGGCGCCGTCGAGGCGGTGCGCGGGCGCGGGCTGTGGGCCGGTGTGGACATCGTGCCGTCCCGGGGCACGGGCCGGGAGATCTCGGAGAAGCTGATGGACCGGGGCGTGCTGGTGAAGGACACGCACGGTTCGACGATCCGGATCGCGCCGCCGCTGGTCATCAGCAAGGAGGATCTGGACTGGGGTCTGGAGCAGCTGCGGGCGGTGCTCTCGGAGTGACACGGCGCCCGCCCCGGCGGCGCGGGCGCCATCGTCGGCGGGGCGGGCCCATCGTCGGCGGAGCGGGCCCGTCGTCGGCGGAGCGCTCAGAGGATGACGTGCGGCAGGAAGCGGGCGTACTCGTCCGTGATCAGGCCCGCGGACTCGCGGATCCCGAGCCCCGCCGCCTCGTCCTCGACGACCCACGCGCCGAGCACGACACGGTTCCCGTCGAAGTCGGGCAGTGGGGCCAACTCCTGGTAGCAGCAGGGCTCCTCGCGCAGCACGGCCGGGGAGCCCTGCTCGTGGACGGTGACGCCCGCGCCCTCGCGGCCGAGCAGCGGCTTGGCGACGTAGCCGCCGGTCGCGGCCAGTTCGCGGGGGCCGTCGAGGTAGGCCGGCAGCAGATTCGGGTGGTCCGGGTAGAGCTCCCAGAGGATCGCGAGCAGCGCCTTGTTGGAGAGCAGCATCTTCCAGGCGGGTTCGATCCAGCAGGTCGTGCCCGTACCGCCGCCGTTGTCGAGGGTGTCCAGGACGTACGGGCCGAAGCGGTCGGTGGTCAGCCACTCCCACGGGTAGAGCTTGAAGCAGCTGCGGATGAAGCGGAGCCGGTCGTCCACGAACCGCCCCGAGAGCCGGTCCCAGCCGATCTGTTCGACCGACAGCGCCTGCGTGTCGAGCCCGGCCTGCTGGGCCGTCTCGCGCAGATACGCGACGGTCATCAGGTCCTCGCCGAGTTCGTCCCCGTCGGAGTGGACGAAGTGCAGGGGCCCGGGCGGCAGCAGCTTCGCCTGGCGCTTCCAGGCGTCGACGAGCCGCTCGTGGAGCGAGTTCCACTGGTCGGCGCCGGGGAAGCGCTCCTCCATCCAGAACCACTGCGGGCTGGCGGCCTCGACCAGGGAGGTCGGGGTGTCGGCGTTGTACTCCAGCATCTTGGCCGGGCCCGTGCCGTCGTAGCGGAGGTCGAACCGCCCGTAGAGGGAGGGCAGTTCGGCACGGCGGCGCCAGGACTCGGCGACGAGGGAGACGAGCCGGGGGTCGGTGAGACCAAGATCGGCGAAACGATCCTGCTCGACGATGTGCGCCGCCGCCGCCAGACACATGGCGTGCAGCTCCTCGACGACCTCCTCCAGCGCCTCGACCTCGGGCAGCGTGAAGGAGTAGTAGGCGCTCTCGTCCCAGTACGGGCGCAGGGAGTCGTCGGGGTAGCGGGTCAGGGGGTAGACGAGCCCCTGCTCCTCCACCGTCTGCTGCCACCCCGGCCGGGGGTCGATCGTGTGCCGCTGCATGTCGTACGGTCCGTCCCGCTCAGCCGCCGCCGGAACCGGAGCAGCCGAAGCCGCCGGTGTCGACGGCCGTCTTGTCGAAGCTGCCGCCGCTGACCCTGTTGTCGCTCACGCTGCCGCCGTAGTAGTACGAACCGCGCGTCGAGCTGCCACTACCGCTGCCACTGCTGCTCTCGCATTCGTAGCTCGGCAGTTTCTCCCGGGTCAGCGGGTCGACGCACCGCCGGTCCGGCTCGGAGCCGCAGGACGTGATCGTCGCCGCGAGCACCCCCATACCGCCGAGCACGACCGTGCTCGACCTCAGCCTGCGCATGTCAGTCCTTCCGATCGCGGGGTCAGCGACCGCACAGTTTAGGCCGCTGTCCGAACGCCCTCGCACTAGAGTCCCTTTGTGCTCTTGGGGATGATTTGTGCGCTCGGATCGTCGCTCTGTTTCGGCATGGCGTCGGTGTTGCAGGCGCTCGGCGCGCGGGCGGTGACGCCCGGGACGGGCGCCGGCGTCGACGTGGCACTGCAGTTGCGGGCGATGCGGCAGTGGCGATATCTGGCCGGGCTCTCCCTGGACGGGATCGGGTTCGGGCTGCAGATCGTCGCTCTGCTGACGCTGCCGATCTACATGGTGGGGGCGGCGCTCGCCGCGAGTCTGGCGGTCACGGCGGTGGCCGCCTCGTGGCTGCTCGAGGTCCGGCTGCACCGGATGGAGTGGGCGGCGGTGGGCGTGGTGTGCGCGGGGCTCGCGATGCTCGCCCTCGCCGCGGGCGACGAGGGCGAGCAGAGCTCGTCGGAGGCGCTGCGGTGGGCGATGCTCGCGGCGGCGTTCGGGGTGCTGGGGCTCGGCGCGGTCGCCGGACGGCTGCCCGGAAGGCCGCGGGCGCTGGCCCTCGGCCTCCTCGCGGGCTTCGGCTTCGGGGTGGTGGAGGTGGCCGTCCGGCTGATCGACAGCTGGGACCTCGCGAACCCCGCGGTGTACGCGCTGCTCCTGGGCGGCGGGACCGCGTACGTGCTGCTGACCTCGGCGCTCCAGAGGGGTTCGGTGACGACGGCGACGGCCGGCGCGGTCCTCGGCGAGACGATCGGCCCGGCGCTGGTGGGCGTGATCTGGCTGGGCGACCAGACGCGCGAGGGCCTGGGCTGGCTGGCGATCCTGGGCTTCACCGTCGCGGTGGCCGGCGCGCTGGTCCTGGCCCGCTTCGGCGAACCCCCGACCCCGGAGCCCGGACCGGAACCGTCGGGATCCCCGGCGGGCGGCTGACGGCTGGCCGTCAGGGCAGGACTCGGCACAGCGCCGCCAGGGCGCCCGCCCAGGCGCTGTCCGGAGGCGTGCCGTAACCGACGACCAGACCGTCCTGGGTCGTCGGGACGTCCGGGTGACGGAAGCGGTTGAGGCCGAAGAGTGCCAGGCCCTGCCACGCGGCGGAGCGCAGGACCGCGGGCTCGAGGCCCGGCGGGAGTTCCAGGACCGCGTGGAGGCCGGCCGCGATGCCGCTGACCCGGGTCTCCGGGGAGTGTGCGGCCACCGCCGCCACCAGCTCGTCGCGCCGCCGCCGGTAGCGCAGCCGCATCGCCCGGACATGCCGGTCGTAGGCGCCCGAGGCGAGGAACTCCGCGAAGGTCAGCTGCTCCAGCGAGCTGGACACCCAGTCCACCCGCCCCTTCGCCGCCACCACCTCGTCCACCAGACGCTCCGGCAGCACCATCCACGCCAGCCGCAGCCCGGGTGCCAGGGACTTGCTGGAGGTGCCCATGTAGACGACCCGCTCGGGGTCGAGGCCCTGGAGCGCGCCCACGGGCTGGCGGTCGTAGCGGAACTCCCCGTCGTAGTCGTCCTCCAGGACGAACCCGCCCGAGGCCCGCGCCCAGTCGATCGCCGCCACCCGCCGGTCGGGGTGGAGCGCGGCGCCGAGCGGGAACTGGTGGGCGGCCGTCATCAGCGCCGCGCCGACGCCCTTCATCTCGGCCAACCCCTCGGTCCTGGTGCCGAGTTCGTCGTACGGAAGGGCGGGCAGCCGCAGCCCGGCTCCGCGCAGCAGCTCCCAGTGCGCGTCGAGCCCGTACGACTCGACGGCCACCTCCCGCACGCGGCGGGCCCTCAGCACCTGCCCCATCAGCATCAGCCCGTGCACGAACCCGGCGCAGATCACGATCCGTTCCGGCCGCGCGTGGACGCCTCGCGCCCGGGCGAGGTACTCGGCGAGCACGGTGCGCAGTTCGATCCGGCCGCGCGGATCGCCGTAGCCGAACGCCTCGTGGGGCGCGGCCGTGAGCGCGCGCCGGGACGCCTTGAGCCATTCGGAGCGCGGGAAGGACGCCAGGTCGGGCGCGCCCGGCTTCAGGTCGTACGTCGGCCGGGCCGCGGCCGGCCTGGCCGCCGTCACCGGGGGCCGCGCGCCCGCCCCGGCCACCCGGCGCGGCACGGCCCGCTGGGCGACCCGCGTCCCGGAGCCCTGCCGGGCGGTCAGCCACCCCTCGGCGACCAGCTCGGCGTACGCGTCGGCGACGGTGTTGCGGGCCACGCCCAGGTCCGCCGCGAGCGAGCGGGAGGACGGCAGACGTACGCCCGCTTCCAGGCGCCCGCTGCGCACCGCCTCCCGCAGGGCGTCCATCAGCCCCGTCCGCAGACCCGTGCCCCGCAGCTCCAGATGGAGGTCGGTCCCAAAAGTGGCCCAGTCGTTCGCCATGGAAATGGACCATACTCCTGCGCCATCCCGGCCGTACGGTGATGACCATGACGACCACCACGACGAACGACACCGTGACGACCGAATACGCCCACGAGCACGCCCCCCGCCTCAACCTCGCCGAGCAGGTCCCGGAGTTCTACCGGGCGATGATCCGGCTGGAGCAGGCGGCCGCGAAGGACGTGGACCCGACCCTCTACCACCTGATCAAGATCCGGGCCTCGCAGATCAACCACTGCGCGTTCTGCATCGACATGCACGCCAAGGACGCGCTGGCGGAGGGCGAGTCGGTCGAGCGGATCGTCCAGCTGTCGGCGTGGGAGGAGTCGCGGCACTTCTACACCGAGCGCGAGCTGGCCGCGCTCGCGCTGACGGAGGCCGTCACCGTCCTCACCGACGGCTTCGTCCCCGACGAGGTGTACGCGAAGGCCGCGGCCCACTTCGACGCGACCGAACTCGCAAGGGTCATCGCCGCCATCACCGTCATCAACGCCTGGAACCGGATCGGCGTCAGCACCCGGCTGACGCCCGGCCACTACACCCCCGGGCAGTACGCCAAGTGACCCCCTCGTCCCCCGCCGACGTACTGCGTGCCCTCCACTCCGGGCGCTCGGCGGACGATCCGCTGGTCGTGCCGGGTCCGTGGGACGCGGCCAGCGCGCGCGTCTTCGAGGAGGCCGGCTTCCCGACGCTCGCCACACCGAGCGCGGGGATCGCCGCCTCCCTCGGGTACGAGGACGGCGAGACCCCGCCCGAGGAGATGTTCGCGGCCGTGGCGAGGGTCGTGCGGGCCGTCTCCGTACCGGTCACGGCCGATCTGGAGGACGGCTACGGCCTGGCTCCGAAGGAGCTCGTGGCGCGGGTCCTGGAGACCGGGGCGGCCGGGGTGAACCTGGAGGACACCAGCCGCTCCGGCCGGCTCAAGGACCCGCGGGAGCACGCCGCCTGGCTCGCGGAGGTACGGGCGGAGGCCGGGCCGCGGCTCTTCCTGAACGCGCGCGTGGACACCTATGTGCGCGGGGTGGACGATCCGGCCGCCGCGATCGAGCGGGCGCGGCTCTACACGGAGGCGGGCGCGGACTGCGTGTACCCGATCAAGGCGCCCGCGGCCCATCTCCCGCTGCTGCGCGCCGGGATCGACGCACCGCTCAACGTGCTGGCCCTGCCCGACGGGCCGTCGCCCGCCGGGCTCGGGCGGCTGGGCGCGGCCCGGATCACCTTCGGCCACGGCCTGTTGCTGCGCACCCTGCGGGGCGTCGCGGAACTGGCGGGAGAGCTGTCCGGGTTCGGACGCCCTGCGTGACGGGGCCGAGCGCCGTGGACACGACTCCGCCCCCGGTCGCGGACGACCGGGGGCGGAGAGGGAACAGCCGGCTCAGGCTCAGATGAGGCCGAGCTCGCGGACCGCGTCGCGCTCCTCGGCCAGCTCCTGGACCGAGGCGTCGATGCGGGCGCGGGAGAACTCGTTGATGTCCAGGCCCTGGACGATCTCGTACTTTCCGTCCGTGCAGGTGACGGGGAACGAGGAGATCAGGCCCTCCGGGACGCCGTAGGAGCCGTCCGACGGGATGCCCATGGAGGTCCAGTCGCCCGCGGCGGTGCCGTTGACCCAGGTGTGGACGTGGTCGATCGCGGCGTTGGCGGCCGAGGCGGCCGAGGACGCGCCACGGGCCTCGATGATCGCGGCGCCGCGCTTGGCGACGGTCGGGATGAAGGTGTCGGCCAGCCACTGCTCGTCGTTGACGACCTCGGCGGCGTTCTTGCCGGCGATCTCCGCGTGGAAGATGTCCGGGTACTGGGTCGCCGAGTGGTTGCCCCAGATGGTGAGGCGCTTGATGTCCTCGACGGACGCGCCGGTCTTGGCCGCCAGCTGCGAGAGCGCGCGGTTGTGGTCCAGGCGGGTCATCGCGGTGAAGCGCTCGGCCGGGACGTCCGGGGCCGAGGCCTGGGCGATCAGGGCGTTGGTGTTGGCCGGGTTGCCGACGACGAGGACCTTGATGTCGTCCGCGGCGTGGTCGTTGATGGCCTTGCCCTGCGGCTTGAAGATGCCGCCGTTGGCGGCGAGCAGGTCGCCGCGCTCCATGCCCTTGGTGCGCGGGCGGGCGCCGACGAGCAGGGCCACGTTCGCGCCCTCGAAGCCCTTGTTCGGGTCGTCGAAGATGTCGATGCCCTTGAGCAGCGGGAAGGCGCAGTCGTCGAGCTCCATGGCGGTGCCCTCGGCGGCCTTGACGCCCTGCGGGATCTCGAGGAGGCGCAGCTTGACCGGCACGTCCGCGCCGAGCAGGTGGCCGGAGGCGATGCGGAAGAGCAGCGCGTAGCCGATCTGGCCGGCCGCGCCGGTGACGGTGACATTCACGGGAGTGCGGGTCATGGCGATCTCCGTAAGACAGCTGGCGGTGGGGGTCCCTGCCCCTGATGCTGGACATCTCCCCTGATCGACGATCGATCGGTCGACCCGATGTCTCGACGTGAAGAGATATCCAGCGGTCAGGCTATCCGACCCGGGACCCGCTCAACCCCCACCCCCTTGTGGTCCGGCTCACTGCCACCCGACTGCCTTCGCACCGCGCCGCGGCGCGGTCACCGCTCGCCCGGCACCCCCGCCGCGCCGGGCCGCGGCGCCGTCACCCCTCGCCGGTGCACTCCTTCGCCCCGCTCTTCAGCGTCGCGCAGGCCGTCGCGTCCGTGCCCTTGGCCACGGCGACCATCGGCGTGTACGCGTCGGCGTCGGCGTCCACCACCGCGTTCTGGCTGGTACCGGCGGCGGTGATGCGGACGGTGTCGCCGGGGCCCGCCCCGGTGATCCGCGCCCAGGCGGCGCCGCACGTCCTGCTGTACCTCACCTCCACCTGGCCGGCGGTGCCGACCCGGGCGCGGGAGACGGTGGTGGCGAAGGTGCCGCCGCAGCCCATCGCCTCCGGGTCCTGGCCCGCGCAGCCGGCTCCGGCGCATTTCACCCCTGCGGGGAGGGTGGTGCTGGGCGGTGCGCTCGGGGTCGCGGTGGGCGTGCCGCCGGCCTTCTTCCCGTCGTCGCCGGTGGAGCGGCCCCCGAGGTCGGTGAGGAGGACGGCCGCGGCGATGACGAGCAGGGCGCCGAGGACGCCGGTCAGGATCAGGGCGGCGCGGCGGGGGCGTGAGGCCCCGGACGGCTGCCGGGGCGGCGCCGCGGCAGGTGGCGCCGGTCCGACGGGGGCGGCGGTGCGCCGGGCGGGCGGCGGGCCGCCGTCGCTTCCGCCCCTGGTCTCCGTCGAGGCGTTCGCGCCGGAGGGGCCGGGATCCCCGAGGGCGGCGCGCGCCTGCGAGATCCGCAGGGCCTCCATGGTCAGGTCGCGGCGCAGTTCGGAGCGGCTCCAGGCACGCTCGGCGAGCTCCCACATCGTCGTGAGATGACCGGTGTCGGTGCCGGTCACCTCGGCGAGCGCGACGACGGCGCCCCGGGGCGCGAGGAGCCGTCCGTTGAGATACCGCTCCCATGAGGTCTTGCTGTAGCCGGTGCGGTCCGCGACGGCGGCGATGCTCAGTCCGCTGCGGTCGATCAGGCGCCGTAGTTGACTCGCGAACTCGCGTATCTGTGGGTCGAGTTCGTCCGGCAACGCTTTCCAGCGAGGCATGCGCGTTCCCCCCTTGTCCTCCTTTGTGTCCCCCTAGAAGGATGCTCCGGGCCAGGATGGCAGTTCCCGGGGCAGGAGCGCACGGGTGCATACGAATCGGGCGTGCGCCCCCGGGGCGTAGCGGAATGGTCACTTCCGTGCCACAAGGCGCTGACGAACCTTGAACCACATTGGCACGTACATGACGCTCGAACGCAGGCGGCGCCCGTCCTCCCTCGGGGGAGAGGACGGGCGCCGCCGTTCCGTCGGGGGCTAGGTGACCGTGAGGTGGAGGACATCCTCCAGGAACGGGATCCTGAGCCAGGGGTTCGGCTGCACCATGAGCGCCAGCAGCACGATGAGCCCGCCCATGACCCCGTACGTGACCATGTCGGTGAACCGCGACCGTACGGCGAGCATCCCGACGGACGGCAGCGCGCGCCGCAGCCCCGCGCCGGTGAGCAGCGCGACGCCGACGAGCATCGTGCCGACCCGGAACGACTGCGCGAAGAAATCCGTCCCGACGATGAACAGTCCCAGCGCGGTCAGCCCGAGCACGGTCAGCAGCGGCCACTGCCGCGCCGGCGCGGGCGCCCCGACGGGAGCGGCCCGACCGCCGCCCTCGGGCCGCGCGGTGTCCGTCGTCATGGCGGGCGGACGCCGCGACCGCCCGGGGGCGGTCGCGGAGGCGTCCTTGGCGGACGGCTCGGCGGGGTCCTCGACGGGGGCTGCGGACTCGGCGGAGGCGTCCGGCACCTCGCCCTCCGTCCAGCCCTCGATCCGGCCCGCGTCCACGTCCTCGCCCGGGTCCTCGGCGCCCGCGGCGCCCTTGGCGCTCACGCGCGAGGTCATCGTCAGAGCGCCGCGGCCGCGCGCTCCGCGGCCTCGACGACGTTGACCAGGAGCTGCGCACGGGTCATCGGGCCCACACCGCCGGGGTTCGGCGAGATCCAGGCCGCGACCTCGGAGACACCGGGGTCGACATCGCCGAGGATCTTGCCCTCGCCGTTGCGCGAGACACCGACGTCGAGCACGGCGGCGCCCGGCTTCACGTCCTCGGCCTTGATCAGGTGCGGTACACCGGCCGCGGCGACGATGATGTCGGCCCGCCGCAGATGCGCCGCCAGGTCACGCGTACCGGTGTGGCACTGCGTCACCGTCGCGTTCTCCGAGCGCCGGGTCAGCAGCAGCGGCATCGGGCGCCCGATGGTGACACCGCGCCCCACGACCACGACCTCCGCGCCGTTGATCTCCACGCCGTGCTCGCGCAGCAGCTGGATGATGCCGTACGGGGTGCAGGGCAGCGGCGCCGGCTCGTTCAGCACGAGACGGCCGAGGTTCATCGGGTGCAGACCGTCGGCGTCCTTGGCCGGGTCCATCAGCTCCAGGATGCGGTTCTCGTCGATGCCCTTGGGGAGCGGGAGTTGGACGATGTACCCGGTGCACGCCGGGTCCTCGTTGAGCTCGCGTACGACCGCCTCGATCTCGTCCTGGGTGGCGGTGGCGGGCAGCTCACGCTGGATGGAGGCGATGCCGACCTGCGCGCAGTCGCGGTGCTTGCCCGCGACGTACTTCTGGCTGCCCGGGTCGTCGCCGACCAGGATCGTGCCGAGGCCGGGCGTGACGCCCTTCTCCTCGAGGGCCGCCACACGGGCGGTCAGGTCGGACTTGATCGCGGCTGCGGTGGCCTTGCCATCGAGAATCTGGGCGCTCATGGCCCCATCCTCCCGGATGACCCCTCGCTTGTTCCAATTCGGCCGTACGCCGCCCCGCGCCGAGCGAACGGAGAGGTTGCACTTGCACAACTCCCGGCATTCCGACTGGACAAAAAGTCGATGCTACGACGACGATGACCGCGCAGTGCCGCGGGCAGTGCCGGGGGGCAAATCACTCAAAAGCTGTGAGAAGTACCTCCGCGCGGGCCGCGTCGTCCCCGCACAACCCACGGAGGAAACCCGCGATGAGCTTCGGCGAACCGAACAACCCCTACGGCCAGCCGCAGGGACAGCAGCCCGGATACGGTCAGCCGCAGGGCCAGCAGCCCGGCTACGGCTACCCGCAGCAGGCTCCGCAGGGTGTGCCCCCGCAGCAGTACGGCTACCCGCAGGCGCCGCCGGTCCAGCAGCCGTACGGCGTGGGCGGTTACCCGGGCGCGGCCATGGAGATGCCGGGCGGGGTGAAGGCCGTGCGCGTGATGCTCTGGATCCTCGGCATCCTGCAGGCCCTCTTCGGCGTTCTCGCCATGGTGGCCAGCAGCTGGTTCGCCGAGCAGATGGCCAGCTCCGGCGAGCTGGACGCCCAGGGCCAGGACGCCGTCGACGCCCTCGCCGTGATGATGGTCGTCTTCGGCGTCATCGGCCTGGCGTTCGGCGTGTGGGCCATCGTCATGGCCGCGAAGATCAAGTCCGGTGGAAACGGCATCCGCATCTCCGGCATCGTCTACGGCTCCCTCGTGACCCTGGGCAGTGTCGTCAACCTGATCGGCATGAACCCGTTCGCCCTGGTCAGCCTCGCGATGGGCGTCCTGATCATCGTCTTCCTCGCCAAGACCGAAGGCGCGGCCTGGTTCAAGCGCAACACGGCGCAGTACTGATCCACTCACGCGAAGGGGCCCGGTTCCACCAGGAACCGGGCCCCTTCGCGTACGTACACGCCAGATACGTCACACGCGGCGCAGCACCGCGAACTGTCCCGCCCGCGTCGCCACCTCGTACCGCGCCTCCGGATGCAGCGACGCCGCCAGCTGGACCGGGTCCGTCACCGGCTGCGACCAGCCCGAGTCGAGGTCGAGGGCGAGGTAGTCGGGGCTGACGCCCTTCGCGCCGCCCACCCAGTAGACGGTGCGGTCCGCCGTGAGGTGGGCCATCAGCGTCACGTTGGTCTCCACGCTCGCCCCCTCCGGGACCGCGTCCACCGCACGCCTCGCGTCCAGCGTCCGGCTGTCCGTGGCGTACGTCTCGGAGCGGAGCAGCTCCCGCAGCGGGAGCTCCAGGGCGATCACGATCGAGACGGCCGTGACGACGGGGACGGCGACCTTCCCGTACGCGACGAGCCAGCCGCGCGGCGAGGTGCGGACGGCGCGCACGGCGTCGACGAGCGCGAGGAAGACGACCGGCATCAGGATGGCGCTGTAGTGCCAGATCATCCCCCAGTGGTTCGGATCCTGGGAGAGGAAGCGCCAGCCGAGCGTCGGCAGCACGAGCAGCATCAGCGGGGAGCGCAGGGCGAGGAAGCCGGTGATGCCGACGAGGAAGAAGAGCATCTCCCACTTGACGTCGGAGCCGAGCGACGAGAGCACGGCGTGCGCGAAGGAGACGTCGGCCCCTTCGTTCGACTTCTCGATCTTGGCCCAGTAGTCGTACTGGCCGACCCGGCTCGCCGCGGGGATCAGGACCAGGACCGTCAGGGCGAAGAAGGCGGTGCCGAAGGCGGCCACGGCGGCACCGAGGCGCTTCTGCCCCCGCACGAAGAGGACCGCGCCGACCATGGCGACGGTGAGCCCCATGTCCTCCTTGACCAGGACGAGGGGGACGGACCAGGCGACGGCGGCGGTCCAGCGCCCCAGGAGCAGGGCCCGGCAGGTCAGCGCGAGGAGCGGGACGGCGAACGCGATCTCGTGGAAGTCGGACTTGACCGCTTCCTGGAGGCCCCAGGACAGGCCGTAGGCCACGGTGAGGCCGAGGCCGGCCGCGCGGCTGCCGAGCACCTGCTGCGCGGTGCGGCCGACGACGACGGCGGAGGCGGCGAAGAGCGCGGCCTGCGCGAAGAGAAGGGCGAGCGGGGAGGACCAGATCCAGTACAGCGGCGCGAGAAGTGCGGTGACCGGACTGAAGTGGTCCCCGAGTATGAGGAAGCCCGGGCCCTTGATGTCGACGACCGGCGCCCGGAACTCGGCGTAGGCCCTGACGGACTGGTTGAAGATCCCGAGGTCCCAGGAGGGCGTACGGAACTGCTCGTACTGCACCCAGGAGTAGAGGAAGTACAGCGCGCAGAGCACGGCCGCCACGAGGACGTACGGCCGCAGGGGCGCTTCGGAGGGACTGTCGTCCGGCGGTCCGGCGCCGGTCTCCGGGGCGGACGTCTCCGCCGCCGCCCCGTTCTGTACATCCAACACCGCGCCCCCACCTAGCAGCCGCCGACAAAAGAGCAACCCATTAGACCAGAGAGGGCGCGACCGACGGAATAACCGGTCAAACCCGCACGGAAGGGGAAACCCGGAAGGAAGGATCAAGAGAGTGTGACGCGCGTCATATCTACCGGAGTTGGAATTCGCCACTCCACTACCACACCTCCCCCACCTGTCTGCGATTCCCACTGGCAGCATGGGGCGCATCTACGCGATCACAGATTCGTCACCAGCGGAATCATGCGATCACGCTGCGATATTTCAGCCACGTCTCCACGACGCTGGCCCGAACTCGTCCTGCGGAGCAGAAAAGATTCCGTCCGACGGCCGCAATCGCTGTGCAAGCTTCCTCGACCGGCACAACGGCAAGACCGGTTTCTCCCACTCACGGCACGTGAAAGGAAGAGCACATGCTGACATCCTCCCGGCCCTGAAGGGCCGGGGTTCCAGGTCGGCCCTAGCGGGCCTCCGTGGGTGGTTCCTGCTTCATCGCCCAACGCCCCCGCTAGGGAGGGTCTTACCCGGGCTCCACAGGCGTTTTACTTCTCGGCGAGTCCCGCCGCGAAGATTCTGCGCCCTTCGGCGCGTAGGTTGCGTTCCGCGTTCTCGTCGCGGTCATGGACGGCTCCGCAAGAGCAGGTCCAGCGCCGGACCTTCAGCCCTTCCAGGCCCTTGGGTCCGGTGAGCGCACCGCAGCCCGGTGCGGAACAAAGCTGGGTGGAGGGGAACCAGCGGCCGACCTTGACGAAGATGCGCCCGTACCTCACGCATTTGGCTTCGAGGACGCGGGCGAACATGCCCAACGACTGATCGTGCACACTCTTGGCGCGCCTGCCCTTGCGGGTGCCCATACCCTTCACGTTCAGGTCCTCCACGTAGACCGCTTGGCTCTCGCGGACTATCCGGGTGGTTTCCTGCTCGATGAAGTCGCGCCGCTGATCCGCGATACGCGCATGGACTTTCGCTACAGCCAGCTTGGCCTTCCGCCGGTTCACAGATCCCTTCTCGCAGCGCGACAGCTTCCGCTGCGCACGCTTGAGCTTCTTCTCCTGACGGCGGAAGAACTTCGGCGTGGTGATCTTCCGGCCCCGCAGTACCGCGTACGTGGACAGGCCCAGGTCGATACCGGTCTCGGTCTCCTCCATATCCAGCTCGGGCAGAGGCTCGGTCTCGGTCTCCACCACGAACGAGGCGAAGTACCTTCCCGCCGCGTCCTTGATGACCGTGACCGAGCTGGGCTCCGACGGCAGAGGCCGCGACCAGCGAACGGCGATGTCTCCGACCTTCGCGATGAACAGCCGTCCGTTCTCCCGCAGGATGAACCCGTTGCGGGTGAACCGCACCGACTGGCGGCCCGACTTTTTCTTCATGCGAGGCGGGGCGACCTTCGGGCCCTGCCGCAGCCCACGCCGGGAGGCGAAGAAGTTCCGGTACGCGGTATGCAGGTCCTGCAACGACTGCACGAGGGAGACCGAAGAGACTTCCTTCAGCCACTCCCGCTCGGGTGTCTTCTTCCCGGCCGTGATGACCATCTTCTGAAGGCTCACGTCCGAGATGTAGGGCTCGCCGTTTCTCCACGCCTCCCGGCGCAGGCGCAGCCCGTCGTTGTAGACCACACGGGCGCACCCGAAGGTGCGGGCGAGCATGAGCTGCTGCTCGCCGGTCGGATAGATCCGCTCGTTGTAGCGCAGCTTCATAACTCACCTCCCCGGCACGGTCGTTGATCAACTCCGTGGACGTTACCACTACAGGTTGACAATAGGTAAACCGAGGCTGCTGCTTCGCCTGCGGCCCCGGTACCGGGCTAACCCCGCCCTGAAGGACGGGGCTTGCGCCCTGAGGAGGATCGGTCAAGAACGAGGCCGACCTCGTCGCCTATCAGGAAATCCTGACCGAGGCTCAGAAGAAAGCCCAGAAGATGCTGGAGTCCTGAGGTGGAGATCAGCGGCGGGAGCCGCGCCTCGGACGAGGGTTCCGTCGGCGGCGAGGTGGTCCCCGGCCCGCGGCGCCGCTGGGGCCGGGTCGCGGCCACGGCCGGAGTCGTCGTCGCGCTGGCGGCGAGCGGCGGCGCCTGGCTCGCCGCCTCCGAGGCCCGTACGCCCGAACAGCGCGCCGCCTCGGCCGCCGCCCCGCCGCGCTCCGGCGTCACCGTGCCCGCGGAGGCGGGCCCCCTTGTCGACCGCAGGACCTGGGAGGGCACGCTGACCCGCAGCAGCAACCTGGTCGTGCGCGGCCCCGAGTCGAGCGAGGGCGCGGCCCGGCAGGTCGTGACCCGGCTCTCCCTGAAACCGGGCGGGAAGCTCGCCAACGGGTCGCTCGGGGCGGAGGTCTCCGGCCGTCCGCTGTTCCTTCTCGAAGGGGCGTTCCCGGCCTATCGCGATCTCGGCGAGGGAATGCAGGGCCCTGATGTGCGCCAACTCCAGCAGGCATTGGGGCAGCTGTACGGAACCCCCGCCACCGGCACGTTCGACGACCGCACGGCCCGGGACCTGAAGCGGCTGTACCGGAGCGCGGGATACCGGCCTCTGCCGGGGGCCGAGGGTGGATCCGCCGACGGCACGGGCGGGACGGGCGGCAGGACGGGCGGGAGCGGGGCGGACGGTGGGCTCGTCGGCGGGACCGGAGGCGGCACCGCTGCGAGCTCCGGCTCGGAGGGATCGGGCGGGTCCGACGGGACCGCCGGGACCCCGCCGCCCCGTACCCGGACCGTCGTCACCCTCCCCATGGCCGAGGTCGTCTTCATGGGCTCGCTCCCGGCGACGGTCGGCGAGGTCTCCGGCCGGGTCGGCGTGAACGCCTCGGAGCCCCTCTTCACCGTGACCGGTGGCCGCTGGCAGATCAAGGTCCCGGTGTCGGACACGGCCCTGCCCGACTTCACCTCCCTCCCCCAGGGCACGCGCGCGAAGGTCACCGGCGACCGGCTCGGCGGGGCCGTGCTCCGGAGCTCGTACGAGAGGGTGTCGACCGGAAGCCCCCGCCACGCGTACTTCGATGTCACCGGAGCGGTGCCGGACACGGCGCTCGGCAGCCCGGTGAAGGTCGAGGCGGTCCGCCGCAGCAGCTCGCCCGACTCCCTGATCGTGCCCGTCTCCGCGCTCTGGACCGACCCGGCCGGGCTCGTCTCGGTCACCGTCGTCCAGGGCGACCGGCGCCGGCACGTACCGGTCGACGTCGGTCTCACGGTCCGCGGCCGCGCGGCGGTCACCGGCGACGACCCCGCGCTCGCGAAGGGCGCCCAGCTGCTCGTCGGGTACGCGTACCGGGAGGCGGGCCTTGGCTGACGGATCCGTACCCGGGCAGCGGGTGGTGATCTCGATGCGCGGAGTCTCCAAGACCTATCCGGCCGTCACGCCGGTGACCGCGCTCAGGGACGCGACGCTGGAGATCCGTACCGGCGAGATGGTCGCCGTCACCGGGCCCTCCGGCTCCGGCAAGTCGACCCTCCTCAACATCCTGGGCCTCCTCGACACCGCCACGGGCGGCACCTACGCCATGGACGGCGTCGACGTCCGCACGCTCGGCGAGCGGGAGCGGACCCGGCTGCGGGCGACCCGGCTCGGGTTCGTCTTCCAGTCGTTCCATCTGGTGCCGTACCTGAACTGTCTGCGCAATGTGCAGCTGCCGCTGGTGCATACGCGCCACCCGCGCGCCGACCGCCGGGAGCGCGCCGAGCGGGCGCTGCGGTCGGTCGGGCTCGGCCACCGGATCTCGGCGCGCCCCACGACGCTCTCCGGCGGCGAACGGCAGCGGGTCGCCCTGGCCAGGGCAGTCGTGCACGAGCCGTCGGTGCTGCTCTGCGACGAGCCGACCGGGAACCTGGACTCGGCCAACACCGACCAGGTGATGACCTTGCTGCGGGGACTCGTCACCCCGGAACGCACGGTCGTCGTCGTGACCCACGAGCGGGACGTGGCGGAGCGGGCCGACCGCGAACTGAGGGTCGTGGACGGACATGTGGTCTGAGCGGCCCGGAAAGCAGGAGCAGAAGCGGACCGGCAGGAGGAAGCGGGAGCGCACCGGGAATCAGGAGCGGACCGGCAGGAGGAAGCGGGAGCGGACCGGGACCGCGTTCACGGACATCGTCGTCCAGGCGGTGCATGCCGTCCTCGGGCGCCGGCTGCGCTCCGTCCTGACGGTCCTCGGCATAGCGCTCGGCATCGCCGCCGCGCTGGCGACCACCGGCATCACGGCGAGCGCCGCGGACGCCGTGTCCGGCCGCTTCGACGCGCTGAAGGCGACCGCCGTGACCGTCCGCTTCCACAACGAGGCGGCGCGGCCGACGACCGCGGCGGCGGTACGGGCGCGGAAACTGAACGGCGTACGGTCGGCCGGGCTGCTCTGCACCGCCGACGAACGCCCGACGGTCTCGGCCCTCGGCCCCGGATACGACTGGGCGACACCACAGGAGCTGCGCGTCCTGGCCGCCGACGAGGGCGCCCTCGCGGCCCTCGGTGTCACCGCCCGTTCCGGGCGGCTGCCGGACGCGGGGCACATGGCACGCGGCGACGCGGTGGCGCTGGTGGACACGGTGGCCGCCAAGGCGCTCGGCCTGGACGCGCTCCTCGAACAGACCCCGGAGGCGGCCCCCTCGGTCCATCTCGCCGGCCGGCCCTTCACCGTGATCGGCACCTTCCGGGCCCCGGCCGGGGAGGCCCGGCTGACCGGCAGCGTGATCGTCCCGTACACCTCCTGCGCGACGGACGGCGGAGTCCTGAACCGCCCCCAACAGGCAGCCGGGAGCGATCACTTGGTCTTCGGCGCAACCGAGGCGGTCCTGCGCACCGAACTGGGCGCCGCCCAGCAGGTCGGCCTGGAGGCCCCGCTGGCGCTCCACCCGGAGGGCCCCGACCGGCTCGCGGCCATCGTCCCGGCCGATCTCGGGACCTTCCGCGGCGGGGTGGAGAGCGAGACGCGGGCCCTGTTCCTCGGGCTGGCCGGGGTGTCCCTGCTGATCGGCGCGCTCGGCGTCAGCAACACCACGTACGTCTCCGTGGTCGAGCGCCGCTCCGAGATCGGACTGCGCCGTGCGGTCGGCGCCGGCCGGGCGGCGGTCTCCGCCCAATTCCTCGTGGAGTGCGGGCTCTTGGGGCTGGTGGGCGGAGTGCTGGGGACGGCCGTCGGGGTGGATGTGACGGCGGGTACGGCGCTGGCGAAGGGCTGGCTGGTGGTCCTCGACCCCCGGCTCACCGCCGCCGGGCCACTGCTCGGCCTCGCGGTGGGCATGGTGGCCGGGGTGTACCCGGCGCTCGCGGCGTCCCGCATCGCGCCCGCGGAGACCCTGCGCGGCTGAGGTTCCCGTACGACGGAAAAGACGGCGCCCCCTGCCACAGGGGGCGCCGTCCTCGTATCAGTGGAAGGAGTATCAGTGGAAGAAGTGGCGCGTGCCCGTGAAGTACATCGTCACGCCCGCCTTCTTCGCGGCCTCGACGACCTGCTCGTCCCGCACCGATCCACCCGGCTGCACGACCGCCTTGACGCCGGCCGCCGTGAGGATCTCCAGGCCGTCCGGGAACGGGAAGAACGCGTCCGACGCGGCGTACGAGCCGCGCGCCCGCTCCTCGCCCGCGCGCTCGACCGCGAGCTTCGCGGAGTCGACGCGGTTGACCTGGCCCATGCCGACGCCGACCGAGGCGCCGTCCTTGGAGAGCAGGATCGCGTTGGACTTGACCGCGCGGCAGGCCTTCCAGGCGAAGGCGAGCTCGGCCAGCTCGTCGGCGGACAGGGCGTCGCCCGTCGCCAGGGTCCAGTTCGCCGGGTCGTCGCCCTCGGCCTGGAGACGGTCCGTGACCTGCAGGAGCGCGCCGCCGTCGATCGGCTTGACCTCGACCGGGTTGGCCGGGGCGCCCTCGGCCCGCAGGACGCGGATGTTCTTCTTCTTCGCGAGGATCTCGACGGCACCGTCCTCGTAGCCGGGGGCGACGACGACCTCGGTGAAGATCTCGGCGACCTGCTCGGCCATCGCGACGGAGACCGGACGGTTGACGGCGATCACGCCGCCGAACGCGGAGAGCGGGTCGCAGGCGTGCGCCTTGCGGTGCGCCTCGGCGACGTCCGCGCCGACGGCGATGCCGCACGGGTTGGCGTGCTTGATGATCGCGACGCAGGGCTCGGTGTGGTCGTACGCGGCCCGGCGCGCGGCGTCGGTGTCCGTGTAGTTGTTGTACGACATCTCCTTGCCGTGCAGCTGCTCGGCGTCGGCCAGGCCGCCGGTGCCGTCGACGTAGAGCGCGGCGCCCTGGTGCGGGTTCTCGCCGTAGCGCAGCACGTTGGAGCGCTCGTAGGTGGCGCCCAGGAAGTCGGGGAAGCCGGAGTCGTCGGCGGCGGCGTAGTCGTCGGCGAACCAGGAGGCCACGGCCACGTCGTACGCGGCGGTGTGCTGGAAGGCCTCGGCCGCCAGGCGCTTGCGCGTGGTCAGGTCGAAGCCGCCGCCCTGGGCAGCCGCGAGGACGTCGGCGTACCGCGCCGGGCTCGTGACCACGGCCACGGAGGGGTGGTTCTTGGCGGCGGCGCGGACCATCGACGGGCCGCCGATGTCGATCTGCTCGACGCACTCGTCGGGAGTGGCGCCGGAGGCGACGGTCTCCTTGAACGGGTAGAGGTTCACGATCACCAGGTCGAAGGGCTCGACGCCCAGCTCGGCGAGCTGGTTGCGGTGGTCCTCCAGGCGCAGGTCGGCGAGGATGCCGGCGTGCACGCGCGGGTGGAGCGTCTTGACGCGGCCGTCCAGGCACTCGGGGAAGCCGGTGAGCTCCTCGACCTTGGTGACCGGGACGCCGGCCGCGGCGATCTTCGAGGCGGTGGAGCCGGTGGAGACGAGGGAGACACCCGCCTCGTGCAGGCCGCGGGCCAGCTCCTCAAGGCCGGTCTTGTCGTAGACGCTGACGAGTGCGCGGCGGATGGGGCGCTTCGTACCTTCGGCGGTCACGGGATTGTTACCTTTCGTCCCTCAATGCGGTAGCCGTGCCGGGCCAGACGCCCCACGACCTCGACGAGCAGCGAGCGCTCGACTTCCTTGATGCGCTCATGGAGAGCGTCTTCATCGTCCTCGTCCCGGACCTCGACCACGCCCTGGGCGATGATCGGGCCGGTGTCGACGCCGTCGTCGACGAGGTGGACGGTGCATCCGGTGACCTTCGCGCCGTACGCGAGTGCGTCCCGCACTCCATGGGCACCGGGAAAGCTGGGCAGCAGCGCCGGGTGGGTGTTGACGACCCGACCGCCGAAGCGGGCGAGGAACTCCTTGCCGACGATCTTCATGAAGCCGGCCGAGACCACGAGGTCGGGCTCGTACGCGGCGGTGGCCTCGGTCAGGGCGCGGTCCCACTCCTCGCGGGTCGCGTGGTCCTTCACCTTGCACACGAAGGTGGGCAGTCCGGCGCGCTCGGCGCGCTCCAGGCCGGCGATGTGGTCGCGGTCCGCACCGACGGCGACGATCTCCGCC
Source organism: Streptomyces sp. NPDC056222 (assembly GCF_042264065.1). Classification (NCBI taxonomy): domain Bacteria; kingdom Bacillati; phylum Actinomycetota; class Actinomycetes; order Kitasatosporales; family Streptomycetaceae; genus Streptomyces; species Streptomyces sp. NPDC056222. The sequence continues at coordinate 63,775 of NZ_JBHJTL010000031.1, forward strand.
CCGTACCCCTCGGGGTCGGCGGCGATGGCGTCGAGCAGGGCCTGGAGGTTGGTGCCGGACCCGGAGACCAGGACGACGAGGCGGGCGGCGGCCACTCGGTCACTCTTTCCGTGGTGTTTGTACGGTCGCACAAAGGAATCGTGCCTCCGAATACGGGGAACCCTACGAAGGGCCCGACCGTCAGCAACGATACCGGCACACCGGACGGCCCCCACGGGACGGGGGCGTGGCCGGGGGGTAGCGTCAGGGTTCGACGACACTAGAGACACCAGTTGACACGGCAGTTGAAACAGCAGTTGAGACAGCAGTTGCGACGACAGAGGGAAGACGTTCAGCAGATGCCGGAACGCCAGTCCACGGACGACAACAATCCGTTCGCGCCGCCGCCCGAGGGGCAGCCGGACCAGCCGTGGCAGCCACGGCGGCCGGAGGGCTCGGACGACGACGCGTCGTCCGGCGGCTCCGGAGGCTCGGGCGGCTCGGGCTCGGGCGGCTCCCGAGGCCGCTGGAGCAGCCGCCAGCCGGGCCGCTCCTCCGACGGCTTCGGCCGCCGCCCCGACCGCCAGGGAGGCCTGGAGCAGGGCCAGGGGCCGAATCCGAAGTGGGACCCGACGGACCCCGCGCAGCGGCGGGCACGGTACGCGCTGCTCGCGGGCATGTGGGCCTTCTTCTTCGCCATCTTCGAGATCCGGGAGCTGGCGCTGCTCCTGGGCGCGCTCGCCCTGTACTGGGCGATCAGCGCGCTGCGCGCCAAGCCCAAGGCGCCGCCCTCGGACCCCTCCACGCCGCCGGCACCGGCCACCCCGGCCACCGGCCTCCCGGCGCGCGCACAGCGCACGGCGGCCATCAGCGGCCTGGTCGCGGCGGTGCTCTCGCTGCTGATCGTCGCGGGCGGTTTCACCATGCAGCTCGTGTACCGCGACTTCTACACCTGCGCCGACGACGCCCTGACCAAGTCCGGCCAGCTGGCCTGCAACGACCTGCTGCCGGAGCCGCTGCGCGAGGTCTTCGGGGTGCAGGAGTAGACAGGACCGCCTAGTCCTCGCGGGGCGCCGGATGGTGCGCCTCCGGCGCCGGGGACAGCTCCGGCGCCGGGGGTGACTCCGGCGCCATCGGCGTCTCCGGGGCCATGGGCGTCTCCGGGGCCATGGGCGTCTCCGGGGCCATGGGCGTCTCCGAGGCCGGCTGGGACGGCGGTGGGGGCGGCGGGGTCTGTTCCCAGGCCGCCGGGAGGTAGCCGTACGGCTCGAACCCGCCCTCGTCGTCCTCCTCCTCGGCGAGCGGCTCAGGTACGGACGCCGGCACGGCCACGGGCTTGGGTGCGCACGCGGGGGCGGCGACGGACGCGAGCGGTACGGGCTCCGGCACGACCGCGCGCTCCGGCTTCGAGCCGCGCCGCATCCAGACCCGTACACCCAGGGCCGCCGGCACTCCCAGCGCCGCGCACCACAGCACCGCCGCCGCCCCCGTCTGCCACCACACCGGGCCGAACGCCGACAGCCGGCCCACCCCGAGGGGGCCGCCCGCGAGCGCCGCGAGGAGCGTCACCGCCGCACCGCACGCCCAGGTCGCGACCAGTGCCGTCAGCGCCGCCTCCCGGCCCGTCCAGGTCCGCGCCGAACGCCCCACGGCCCCGCCCAGGAGCAGCACCGCGACGAGCGGGACGACGGCGGCGGCCCAGTGCGGCCAGGTGCCGGGGCCCTGCGCCGGCAGGGCGGCGAGCAGCGGGAAGGGCGGAACGGCGGCGGTTCCCGTGAGGCCGAGCGGCGTCGCCGAGGCACCCGCGCCGAGCGCGAACCCGGGCCCGAGACCGTACGACGCGCCCCACACGGCCGCGTTCGGCAGCAGCGTGGCGGCCAGGAGCAGGACCGAGACCTGCCCCGTCCACTCCCCCGCGAGCCCGGCGAACGACTGCTGTGCCCCACTCGCGTGCCAGACCAGCGAGACCCCGAACAGCGCCGCGCCTCCCCCGAACAGAGCAACGAGCGCCGTCCCGGCCGCCCGCAGCGCCACGGTCGCGTGTTCCTGTTCCGGCAGGGGCCGCCCGTTGGCCGTCCAGACGCCCAGGCCCGCCGCGGCGGCGGCCGTCACGGGCAGCCAAAGGGCTGCGGTCAGCGGGTCCGCCGGGAGCGGACCGCTCGCCGCGTAGACCACGACACCGGCCGCGACCAGCAGATATCCCCCGCACACCGCGGTCATCGCGCCGCCCGTGGAGAGCCTGGGCCCGCCCCCGGCCGACTCCAGGGTGTCCCGTGCGGCCCGGTGCGCGAGCCAGCCCGGCAGGGCCATGAGCAGCAGCGGGGTGACACCGAGGGGCGCGGGCACCCCGGTGAGGGTCTCCGCGCGGACGAGATCCACTCCGTGGGCGAGCAGCCACAGCCCGGCGACCGTGTGCAGGGCCTCGCCGGGCCCGCTGTCGGGGTACGGCGAGCTGATCCATGCCGCCATGACCAGTACGGCCAGCGCGCCGAGCCCGAGCCCGGCCGCGACCCCGCCCCGTCCGACGGCGGTCGCCAGCGCGGCGGAGCGGCCGCCCCGGACCCGTGGATCGGCCGTCGACAAGGGGGTGTGCTCGGTCAGGTGGGTCACGCGCCCATGCTCCCAACGACACGCGCTTTTCACGCGTAACAGGCAAACCGCCGTTGTGTCGCTCAAGATACGTTTATGTACTTTTCCGCCCGGAGTAGCTCTGCGGGAGGTAGTCGCCCATGAGTCCGTCGAGTCGGGATACAGCCGATTCCCTCTCGCTGCCGTCTCCGAAGGAGCGGCGCCGATTGCGTGAGGCCCTGGGCCTGAGCGAGGAATACGTGGCCGACGCGATGGGCGTCACACGGACCACGCTCCGTTCCTGGGAAACCGGCCGCACGGAGCCACGCGGCCGAAAGCGAGAGGCGTACGCCAAGCTCCTGAGCGCCCCCGAGGGCGCTGTCACGCCCCCGAACACCCCACTTGCGTCACCCACACCGACCCCTGTGCGGACCGCAGGCGAGACGGAGCCGGGAATCGCCCCCGAGGCCGACGCCGGCTCGACGCCCCAGCCCGGGCCGGGGACGAGCGCCGATACCGCCTCCCCACCGAGGCCCGCGCCGGTGCCGGGTACGGACTACGGGGTCGCCGCCCCGTCCGAGGCCGGACCCCGACCCGAGGCCGCGTCCGGGCCGGGAACGGGGCCCCAGGCGTCGCCCGAGTCCAGGGACGACACGGCTGGTCCGGGAACGGGGTCCGGCGTCGGCGGCCGCGCCAACCGGCGGGCCACGCCCGCCCGGGCCTCAGAAACTCCCAGGCCCGGCAAGCCCGCCGCGGCGCCCGCCGCGCCGCCGGCGAGTACCCGCCCCAAGGCCGCGGCCAAGCGGGCCGCCAAGCCTCCCAGGACCCCGGCGCCCGCCGGACCCGGCCTCGGCTTCGGACGGAGGCCCTCCCGGCCCGTCCGGTCCGGCGCCCCCGCCACCCGATACCCCCAGGAGCGGCAGAAACCGGTGGAGACCCTCCTCGCACCCGAGCCACCCGCGCCCCCGGCCACACCCCCGGTGGAGCCCACCCTCACAGCCGAGGAGGCCTTCGACGCGCTCTACGCGTACGCGGCTCCCGGTCTCGTCCATCAGACGTACCTGCTGACCGGCCGTCGTCTGCTCTCCCAGGAGTCCGTCGAACGCGCCTTCCACCAGGCCTGGGAGAACTGGCCCGAGGTCGCGGTGGACCGCGACCCCGTCGGCTGGGTGCGGGCCGCCGCGTACGAGTACGCGCTCTCCCCCTGGCACCGTTTCCGCCGCGCCCACAAGCACCCCGACGCGCCGCCCATCGAGGCCGGGCGCCGGGCCCTGCTCGCGGCCCTGCTCGAACTGCCGCCGCCGTACCGCCGTACCGTCCTGCTCTACGACGGCCTCGGCCTCGACCTGCCCGAGACGGCGGCCGAGACCGAGGCGAGCACCCCCGCAGCCGCCAACCGGCTGCTGCACGCCCGTACGGTCATCGGGCAGCGCGTGCCCGAGCTCGCCGACCCCGACGCCCTGCACGAGCGGCTGGGTGCCCTGGCCACCGAGGCGCCGACGGCGAGGCTCGCGGAGGCCGAGAGCGTACGGTCGGGCAGCGAGCGGCGCTCCCGGCTGTGGACACGGGCGGTGGTCGGTGTGACGGCGGCGCTCATCGGCGTGACGGCCTTCACGGCCGCGACCGCGCCGACGCAGTACCTGCCGGTGAACCACCCGGGCGAGACCGTCAACGGCGTTCCGGTCCGCGGCGGCTCGCAGAAGCTCACCTCGGAGGACAAGCAGCTGCGCGACAAGCTGCGCTCACAGCCGCACCACGGTCCGGAACGGCTGATCCCCGAGCCCGAGTAGCCGCAGGAGCCCGTGGGCGCCGAGGCGTCGGCGCAGACGCGAGCGGGCCCCGCCCCTCCCGGTTTCCCGGGAGGCGCGGGGCCCACCTGTGCGGTTCAGACGGTGCTTCAGCCCGCGAGGATCGCGCGCGCCAGCTTGGCCGTCTCGGTCGGCGTCTTGCCGACCTTGACGCCCGCGGCCTCGAGGGCCTCCTTCTTCGCCTGGGCGGTGCCGGAGGAGCCGGAGACGATGGCGCCGGCGTGGCCCATGGTCTTGCCCTCGGGCGCGGTGAAGCCCGCGACGTAGCCGACGACCGGCTTGGTGACGTTCTTCGCGATGAAGTCCGCCGCACGCTCCTCGGCGTCGCCGCCGATCTCGCCGATCATGACGATCAGGTCGGTCTCGGGGTCGGCCTCGAACGCCGCGAGGGCGTCGATGTGCGTCGTGCCGATGACCGGGTCGCCACCGATGCCGACGGCGGACGAGAAGCCGATGTCACGGAGCTCGTACATCATCTGGTACGTCAGCGTGCCGGACTTCGAGACCAGGCCGATGCGGCCCGGCTTCGTGATGTCGCCCGGGATGATGCCGGCGTTGGACTGGCCCGGGGTGATGAGACCGGGGCAGTTCGGGCCGATGATGCGGGTCTTGTTGCCCTTCGACTGCGCGTACGCCCAGAAGGCGGCGGAGTCGTGGACGGCGATGCCCTCGGTGATGACGACGGCCAGCGGGATCTCGGCGTCGATCGCCTCGACCACGGCGGCCTTGGCGAAGGCCGGCGGGACGAAGAGGACGGAGACGTTGGCGCCCGTCTTCTCCATCGCCTCGGCGACGGAGCCGAAGACCGGGACCTCGGTGCCGTCGAAGTCGACGGACGTGCCGGCCTTGCGCGGGTTCACGCCACCGACGATGTTGGTGCCGTCGCCCAGCATGAGCTTGGTGTGCTTCATGCCCGTGGCACCGGTCATGCCCTGGACGATGACCTTGCTGTCCTTGGTCAGGAAGATAGCCATGGTGTTCTGACCTCGTCCCTTACTTCGCAGCCGCGAGCTCGGCGGCCTTGTCGGCCGCGCCGTCCATGGTGTCCACACGCTGCACGAGCGGGTGGTTCGCGTCCGACAGGATCTTGCGACCCAGCTCCGCGTTGTTGCCGTCGAGGCGCACGACCAGCGGCTTGGTGACCTCTTCGCCCTTGGAGGCGAGGAGCTCCAGGGCCTGGACGATGCCGTTGGCGACCTCGTCACAGGCGGTGATGCCACCGAAGACGTTGACGAACACGGACTTGACGTCCGGGTCGCCCAGGATGATCTCCAGGCCGTTCGCCATGACCTCGGCGGAGGCGCCGCCGCCGATGTCGAGGAAGTTGGCCGGCTTCACGCCGCCGTGGTTCTCACCGGCGTACGCGACGACGTCCAGGGTCGACATGACCAGGCCGGCGCCGTTGCCGATGATGCCGACCTCGCCGTCGAGCTTGACGTAGTTGAGGTTCTTGGCCTTGGCGGCAGCCTCGAGCGGGTTGGCTGCGGCCTTGTCCTCGAGCGCCTCGTGCTCGGGCTGACGGAAGTCGGCGTTCTCGTCGAGAGACACCTTGCCGTCCAGCGCCAGGATGTCGCCGGAGGCGACCTTGGCCAGCGGGTTGACCTCGACGAGGAGCGCGTCCTCGGCGACGAAGGTCTTCCACAGGGTCACGAGGACCTCGGCGACCTTCTCGGCAACCTCGGCCGGGAACTGCGCCAGGGCCACGATCTCGCGGGCCTTCTCGATGTCGACACCGGTGTTGGAGTCGACCGGCACCTTCGCCAGCTTCTCGGGGGTCGTCGCTGCGACCTCCTCGATGTCCATGCCACCGGCGACGGACGCCATGGCGAGGAAGGTGCGGTTGGTGCGGTCGAGGAGGTACGAGACGTAGTACTCCTCGAGGATCTCCGGAGCGGTCTCCGCGATCATCACCTTGTGGACCGTGTGGCCCTTGATGTCCATCCCGAGGATGTCCGTCGCGCGGGCGACGGCCTCGTCCGGGGTGGCGGCCAGCTTCACGCCGCCGGCCTTGCCGCGGCCGCCGACCTTCACCTGCGCCTTGACGACCGACTTGCCGCCAAGACGCTCGGTGGCCTCGCGCGCCGCCTCAGGCGTGTCGATGACTTCACCGGCCAGCACCGGTACACCGTGCTTGGCGAAGAGGTCCCTCGCCTGGTACTCGAACAGGTCCACGCGCGTCCGTCCCTTTTCTGATGATCGCGGTTCGTTGTCTGCGTGGGCGTGCCGCGAAGGGCAACGTGACTGCGCTGTCACAAGGGAGGCGTTCACGGTGTCCGTGGACGCGGCATGTCCGTCTCGCAGGTTATCCCCGAGGGACGTGGGTCCCTAAATCGCAGATCACAACGGAGCGGTGATACGGGTCACAGATCGTAGGGGGAGGGGGGCGGTCCGTAGGGGGCCCCGAGGGTGGCCTCGGGGTCCACGGCACAGGTGGGGACAGGGCGTTGTGGACCTCACGACGCGCCCGGACGCCAGGTGAGGGGGTCGCGAGCCCGGTTGTGATATGGGCCTCAGTGCGCCCGCAGACGGCCGGTCGGGTGGCGACGGGGCTACGGAATCCGCAGCGGTCACGGCGTGTCCGGCACCGGCAGGGGGCGCTTCTCGATCGCCGCCGCCATCACCTCGGGGAAGAGGTCCGGGGTGCAGGCGAAGGCCGGGGCGCCGAGCGCGGCCAGGGCGGCCGCGTGCTCGCGGTCGTACGCGGGAGCGCCTTCGTCGGAGAGCGCGAGCAGGGCGACGAACTGCACGCCCGACGCCTTCATCGCCGCGACCCGCTTCAGCATCTCGTCGCGTATGCCCCCTTCGTAGAGGTCGCTGATGAGGACGACGACGGTGTCGGCCGGCCGGGTGATCTGCGACTGGCAGTAGGCCAGAGCGCGGTTGATGTCGGTGCCGCCGCCGAGCTGGGTGCCGAAGAGGACGTCGACCGGGTCGTCGAGCTGGTCGGTGAGGTCGACGACCGCCGTGTCGAAGACGACGAGCCGGGTCGCGATCGAGCGCATCGAGGCGAGCACCGCGCCGAACACCGACGCGTAGACGACGGAGGCCGCCATCGAGCCGGACTGGTCGATACAGAGGACGACGTCCTTCTTGACCGACTGCGCCGCCCGGCCGTAGCCGACGAGCCGTTCCGGGACGACGGTGCGGTACTCCGGGAGGTAGTTCTTGAGGTTCGCGCGGATCGTGCGGTCCCAGTCGATGTCCCGGTGCCGGGGGCGGCTGATCCGTGCCGAGCGGTCGAGCGCGCCGGTGAGTGTGGCCCGGGTGCGGGTCGCGAGGCGCTTCTCGAGGTCGTCGACGACCTTGCGCACGACGGCGCGGGCGGTCTCCTTGGTCGTCTCGGGCATGGCCTTGTTGAGGGAGAGGAGCGTGCCGACGAGATGGACGTCGGCCTCGACGGCCTCCAGCATCTCGGGCTCCAGGAGCAGGGTGGACAGGCCGAGCCGCTCGATGGCGTCGCGCTGCATGACCTGGACGACGGAGCTGGGGAAGTACGTCCGGATGTCACCGAGCCAGCGGGCTACGGAGGGGGCCGAGGCGCCGAGGCCGGCGGATCGGTCGCGTCCGGTGGAGCTCTTCGTGCCGCGTCCGTAGAGCGCGGTCAGTGCTCCGTCCATCGCCGAGTCGGTGCCGGCGAGGGAGCATCCCGTGCCGTCCGCCTCGCCGCCGCCGAGGACCAGGCGCCAGCGGCGCAGCCGCTCGTCGTTCCCGGTTCGGGGGTCGGCACCGGCACCTACGTGTGTGCCGGTACCGCTCCCCCTTCCGTCAGTGGTTCCGTTTGCGGTTCCTGTTCCGTTCATCGGGCCGCCCCTTCCGGCTCGTCGTGTCCCAGCAGCAGCCGCAGGACCGGCAGCACTCCGTCGGCCCGCTCCTCGTCGAGGCTCGCGGCGAAGCCGGGGGTTCCGGCCTCCGGTCGGCTCGCGGTGGCGGACGGGCCGCGTGCGACCAGCTCGCCCAGGGTGCGCCGGACGCCCGGTTCGTACGCGGAGAAGGTGCGCCGCAGCAAGGGCAGTACATCGGTGAAGGTGTCGCCCGGGACCCCGGTCAGCCAGTCGTCGACCAGGGTGAGCAGCCTTTCGTCGTGGACGAGGATCATGCCGCCTCCGGCGGCGCCGCCGACGAAGCCCTCGATCCAGGCGGCGGCATCGGCGGGGGCCGTCCCGGGCGACAGCGCGAGGCCCATGAGCCGTGCGGCCTCGTCCTCGTCGAGGCGCCCCTCGTCGAGGAGCAGCCGGGCGGCGCGGCCCCGGAGGATCCCGGGCACGGTGTCGCGATCGGCGAGCTTGCGGAGCACTCCGGTCCAGCGGTCGGATCGTTCCGTGCTGTCGGGGAGGAGTCCGAGGGCTCCGTGGACCGCGTCGAGATGGCCGCGCATCTCGGCGGCGGCGTCGGCGTCGAGTCCGGCGCACGCCGGGGGGAGGCCGACGCAGATCCGTTCGGCGAGCCCGGCGGCGACCTCGCCGAGGGCGACGGTGTCGGTGGCGCGGACGTCTCCGTAGCGCAGGGATCGGGCGAGCGCGGGCAGGGCCTGGGCGAGGTGCCCGACGTCGGAGTCGAGCGCGGCGCGGTCGGCGAGGGCCGTCATGACGACGGTCAGGGCATCGCCGAGTCCGGCGAGCAGGCACTGCTCGGCGAGCGCGGTGACCTCGGCGAGTGTCGTGGCCTCCAGGGCGCGGGCCTCGGCCTTGGCGGTGGCGGCGGAGTCGACGGTGGTGCCCCAGACTCCTGCCTCGGCGACCCGGACGTGCAGCTCCGGCTCCCAGCGCAGCCGCCAGCTCTCCCGGAAGGTGCCGGTGCTGCCTCGGCCGGCGACGGGCTCGCCCCAGCCGATGCCGAGCAGTCGCAGCCGGTGCAGCATTCTGCTGCGGGCGGCGTCGTTCTCCTTGCGCAGATCGAGCTCCAGCTCCCGCTCCTGCGCCTCCGGCTTGAGGCGCAGCCCGCGCTGGAGCCGGGCGAGGTCGCGCTGGAGCGGTACGGCGGGGGCGTCGGCGGGGACCTCGCCGAGGACGTCGCCGACGACGAGACGGTCGCGGACGAGGTCGAGCGGAACGTCGGAGCCGTCGCACATGACGGCCCGTACGGCGTCGGTGGTCTCGCCGAGCCCCGCCAGCGGCCGGCCGCGCATCGTGGCGAGGGTCTCGGCGAGCCGTACGGCCTCGATGACATGCGCGGAGGACACGATCCGGTCCTCTTCCCTGAGGAGGCCCGCGACCTTGGTCATCCAGCGTTCGACCGGGCGGTCGGGGGCGGCGAAGAGGTGTCCGTACCAGCCGGGCGCGTCGATTCCGGCGCCGTACCCCGAGCGGCGGGCGAGCCTGCGGTGGGTCCACGGCACCCACGTCATCTCGGTCTTCACCTTGGGCAGGCCCTTGAGCAGGGCCCGGTCGGCTCCGACGGTGGTCTTCCGGGACAGCGCGGGCACGTGCCAGGCGCCGCAGACGACGGCCACGGAGTCGCCGAACTCCTTGCGGGCGGAGCGCAGCTGGAGTCGCATGTACGCCTCGCGGACCAGGTCGCGGGCGTGGCCGCCGTCGTCGTGTGCCTCGCGCAGGGCGCCCATGGCCTCGGCGACCGCCGCGAAGGGAGCCGCGGGGTCGGCGGGCGCGATGGTGCCGCGGAGCTCGATCACGTCCTCCCACCAGCGCTCGGGGTCGTCGTACCCGGCGGTCCGGGCGAGCTCGCCGATCGGGTCGATCCGCAGACCCTCGTCCGTCTCGTCGCCCGTGGGGTCGGTGGCGTCGGCGGCTGCGGTGGCGGCGGCGAGGCTGTGGGCGGCGGGAAGGTCGATGAAGCGCACGGCGGCGCCGTGGGACAGGGCCCAGCGGATCGCGACCCACTCGGGCGAGAACTCGGCGAAGGGCCAGAACGCGGCGCGTCCCGGGTCGTCGACGGCGTGGGCGAGCAGCGCGACCGGTGGCCGCATCTCTTCGTCGGCGGCGAGCGCGAGCAGCCCGTCCGCCTCGGGCGGCCCCTCGATCAGCACGCACGCGGGCCGCGCCGCGTCGAGCGCGCCGCGCACTCCGCGCGCGGACCCGGGGCCGTGGTGCCGGACCCCGAGCAACAGCGGCCCGGAGTCCCCTTGTCCGTCGCGTCGCCCGCCGACCGGCGCGGCCGCGCCCGTGGCGCGCCGCTCCGTCGCCGCGGGCCTGCCCGGTGGGGCCGCGCGGCCCACGGGGGCGTCCCCGGTCGTCACCGCAGCGGGCGTCGTCACGCGCTCACCTCGCGGCAGGCGCGGTAGAAGTCCTTCCACCCGTCGCGCTCCCGGACGACCGTCTCCAGGTACTCCTGCCAGATGACGCGGTCGGCGGCCGGGTCACGGACGACGGCGCCGAGGATGCCGGCCGCGACATCCGCGGGGCGCAGGATGCCGTCGCCGAAGTGGGCGGCCAGGGCGAGGCCTCCGGTGACGACGGAGATGGCCTCGGCCGTCGACAGCGTCCCCGAAGGGGACTTGAGCTTCGTACGGCCGTCCGTGGTGACCCCGTCGCGCAGTTCGCGGAAGACGGTGACGATCCGGCGGATCTCCTCGACCCCCTCGGGGACGGCCGGCAGGTCGAGGGAGCGGCCGATCTGGTCGACGCGGCGCGCGACGATGTCGACCTCCGCCTCCGGGGTGGCCGGCAGCGGCAGCACGACGGTGTTGAAGCGGCGGCGCAGCGCGCTGGAGAGGTCGTTGACCCCGCGGTCGCGGTCGTTGGCGGTGGCGATGAGGTTGAAGCCCCTTACGGCCTGCACCTCTTGGCCGAGCTCCGGCACGGGCAGGGTCTTCTCGGACAGGATCGTGATGAGCGTGTCCTGCACGTCCGCGGGGATGCGGGTGAGCTCCTCGACGCGGGCGGTCAGGCCCTGGGACATCGCGCGCATGACGGGGCTGGGCACGAGCGCGTCCCGGCTGGGGCCGTGGGCGAGCAGCTTGGCGTAGTTCCAGCCGTAGCGGATCGCTTCCTCGGGCGTCCCGGCCGTGCCCTGCACCAGCAGGGTCGAGTCGCCGCTGACGGCGGCGGCGAGGTGCTCGGAGACCCAGGTCTTGGCCGTGCCGGGCACGCCGAGCAGGAGCAGTGCCCGGTCGGTGGCGAGGGTGGTGACGGCGACCTCGACGATCCGGCGCGGTCCGACGTACTTCGGTGTGATCACCGTTCCGTCCGGCAGCGTGCCGCCCAGGAGATAGGTGGCGACGGCCCATGGCGAGAGCTGCCAACGGACGGGCCGGGGACGGTCGTCGGCGGCGGCGAGCGCCTTGAGCTCGTCCGCGAAGGCGTGTTCGGCGTGCGGCCGCAGGGCCTCGGCGCCGGATTCGATGCCGGTGTCGCCGCCGGGTGCGACGCCGGATGCCGTGGCGGTCGGAGCGGCCGTCCCGGTGTCGCTTCCGGCACCGGGAACGGCGCTCTCGATGGTTTCGGGCACGGTCATGGATCCCCCTCCAGATCGTTCGACCTGATGTGTGATCCACCGTGCACCATGCCACTGACAATCGGCCGTCGCCGCAGGTCGGAGGCTAAGTCCGCACGCTCGTACGGGAGTCAGCCTGCGATCGGGGAGACCGCGACGCAGCCACCGGCCATCGCCTGCTCGCCCTTCGCCTCCTTGATGACCTTGCCCTTGTGGATGACCTTGCAGGTGAGGCCGGCCGCCGGGTCGAGCGAGAGCGGCATGACGGCGGGCGGCATGATGCCCTTCAGCGTCACCGTCTTCGTCCACGGCGTGGTCGGCTTGGTCTCCTTCTCGAGCTTCGGCTCCATGGCCGAACCGCTGCCACCGTGGAACTCGATCGACTCGATGTTCTTGCCGGTGACCTCGTACGTGACCTCGTAGGTCTCGTTGACGGCCTTGTCGACCTGGTCGGCGGCCTTGTCCGCGGCCGAGCAGGCGCCGAGACCGAACGCGAGGCCGGTGACGGCGAGGACCGAGGCGGCGGTGCGGATGGTGCGCTTCACGAGGTGTCCCCCAGGGAGTTCTGTGGTTGTCCCCCGCACACAATCGTAAAGGGAAGGTAAAGTCAAATACCTTGCCCGGTCGGTCGCGAGTGCGCGAAACAGCAGGTCAGGATCGTTGTCAGTGGGGCCCTCTACCGTCGTGGACATGGATACACAGGGGGTGCGCTGGACGGCGGATCAGGTGCTGGCTCTGGCTCCTGACGACGCCTCACGCAGAGCGGGGAGCAAGCTCGGCACGGCCGGGCCTTGGTCGAGTACGGGCGGCGGCGGCGAGGGGGTCGTCTGGGGTCTGTGCCGGGGCAGCGGCAGCACGCCGTACCGCACGGTCGTCGACATCACGGGCCCGGCGTATTCGTGCAGTTGCCCCAGCCGGAAGTTCCCGTGCAAGCACGCGCTGGGGCTGTTGCTGCTGCGGGCCGCGGACGGTGTGGACATCGGGGGCGGCGACGCGCCGGACTGGGCCGAGCGTTGGCTGGAGGGCAGGCGCAAGCGCGCCGAGGGCGTACGGGCGCGCGAGGCGGACGGCTCCGGCGGGGCGGGTGCCGCCGATCCGGAGGCCGCGCGCCGCCGGGCGGAACGCCGGGCGGCCCGGATCACCGCGGGCGCAGAGGAGTTGGAGCAGCGGCTCGCCGATCTGCTGCGCGGCGGCCTGGCCTCGGCCGAGCAGTCCGGATACGGCCTGTGGGAGGAGACCGCGGCCCGGATGGTCGACGCCCAGGCTCCCGGACTCGCGGGCCGCGTCAGGGAGTTGGGTGCGATTCCGGGCTCGGGGCCCGGCTGGCCGGTCCGGCTCCTGGAGGAGTGCGCGCTGACCCACCTCCTGGACCGCGCCTGGCTCTCCGTGGACCGGCTCCCCGGCCCGCTGGCGGCGACCGTCCGCACCCGGGTGGGCCTGCCGGCTCCGACGCAGGGCGTAGCGGTGCGGGACCACTGGATGGTGCTCGCCCAGTACGACTCCACGGACGGCAAGCTGACGACCCGTCGCATCTGGCTGTACGGCAGGGAGACCGGACGCACGGCGCTGCTCCTCTCCTTCGGAGCCATGGGGCGCGCACCCGAACTGGGCCTTCCGGTGGGCGTGACGGTCGACGCCGCGCTCACCCCTCAGGCGGGTGCGGGCGCGCTGCGGGCCGAGCTCGGCGAGCTGTTCTCGGCGCCCGCCCCGCTCGACGCCCCGCCCCGGGGCGGCACGGTCGGGGACGCGCTCACCGCCTACGGCCGCGCCCTGCGCGAGGACCCGTGGCTGGACTCCTGGCCGGTGACGCTCGCCGATGTCGTTCCCATACCGACGGACCACGGCTGGCAGCTCGCCGACGCGGCGCCGGTCGCCGGCGGCGGCGAGGCGGTGCCGCTCAGCGGTCCCGCGCTCGGGCGGCCCGGCCTGTGGCGGCTCGCCGCGCTCTCCGGAGGTGGGCCGGTGACCGTCTTCGGGGAGTGCGGGCACCGCGGGTTCACCCCGCTCGCCGCCTGGTCCGCCGACGCCCCCGGCGAGACGGTCCCGCTCCACTGAGTCCGTACGACCGCCCGACGACAGTTTGGAGGACCTCGATGGACGCCTGGGAAGAACTCGTCACCTCGGCGCTGCTCGGCACCGACCGCCGGCCGCCCGCGCTCCCCAGGACGGTGGCCGGGGGCGCTCCCGTCGCGCTGCTGGACGCCGCGGCGCTGCACACCGTACGGCGCAGGGCGGGGCTGCGGCCGGGACCTGCCGCCCCCGCGCCGGAGCCCGCGCCCGCGGACACCCGCAGGCCCCTGCCCGAGCCCGCCCGCCACCGCCTCACCCAGCTCCTCGCGGGCCGGGCCGCGGCCGCGCCGTCCGGGGGGCGACGCGGGGCCGCGCCCGACCTCGCCGAGCTGCTCCCGCAGTGGCTCGCCGCCGCCAACGACCACGGCTACAAGGCGCCCGCCTCGGCCCTGCCCGCCCTCCTCGACGCCGCCCGCGCCCGTACCGATCTGCGTCCCCAGGCCCTCTTGCTCGCCGGGCCGCGCGGGCTCTGGCTGGCCCGGCTGAACCCTGAGTGGAAGTTCGCCCTGCGCGGTGCGGGAGGGAGTTCGGTGCTCCCCGACCCCCGGGACAGCGAGGCGGTCCGGGCGCTGTGGGAGGAGGGGCTGTTCGCCGAGCGGGTCGCGCTGCTCGCCTCCGTACGGACCGAGGACCCGGCGGCCGCCCTGGAGCTGCTGCGCTCCACATGGGCGGCCGAGCGCGCCGAGGACCGGCTGATGTTCCTGGACTCGCTGCGGGCCGGGCTCTCCGGCGCGGACGAGGAGTTCCTGGAGGCCGCCCTGTCCGACCGCAGTCGCAATGTCCGCTCCACGGCCGCCGAGCTGCTCTCCGCGCTGCCCGACTCGGCGCTCGCGGGCCGCATGGCGCGGCGCGCCTCGTCCTGTGTCTCGCTGGACCGTACGAAGGGGGCCGAGACCGTCGTCGTCGAAGCCCCGCACGAATGCGACGAGACGATGCAGCGGGACGGGCTGCTCCCCACTCCGCCGGCGGGCCGCGGCGAGCGGTCGTGGTGGCTGGGCCAGCTGGTCGAGTCGGCGCCGCTGTCGTGCTGGCAGGCGCGGTTCGGCGGGCGGGCACCCGAGGAGATCGTCGCCCTTCCGGTCGCCGACGACTGGCAGGGGGAGCTGCACGCCGCCTGGTGCCGGGCGGCGGTACGGCAGCGGGACGCCGACTGGTCCCGGGCCCTGCTCGGCGCCCCGGCCGCCCCACCGGCGACCGGCCCCGGCATCGCGTCCCTGGCGGAGCGGGCGAAGCTGCTCTCGACGCTCCCTGACGAGGAGCGCGCCCGTTGGGTCGCCTCGTTCATCGCGGCCCACGGCCTGTCGGAGGCGTTCCAGCTGCTCGGCGTGTGCACGGTGCCCTGGGCGGAGCCGCTCGGCGGGGCGGTGATCGACGCCCTGGACATCGCACGCGAGGCGGGCAGCTATCCCTGGAGCTTCAGCGGTGTGATGGGCCTGGCGGAACGCTGCCTGTCCCCGGACGCGGCGCCCCAGCTGGAATCCCTGACCGCCCTCCCCACAGAACCGGAGGACGCCTCCCCAGGAGCCGGCAGCTACTGGTCGGAGGCTTTCCAGCGCCTGGTGTCGACCTTGCGCCTACGGGCGACGATGCGAGCGGAACTGGAGGCGTAGCCGGACTGCCGTGGCGGCCCGCACGGGCGCGGCGAGGGTACTGCCGTACGGGCTGCCGCCTCAGCGACAGCCTGGCGCGACCGCCGCGACCAGCGCGAGCACCAGCGGCCAGGTGACTGCTGGGCGGCACGGAGGCCCACGCGGGCGGTGCGAGCACCCAACCGCCCGGCGACGCCCCTACCCGACGCGCCGGCGGGGCCAGGGCGACCGTGGGCCACACCGGATGGGCAGGGCGACAGCCCTGTGGGTGCGGGTCACACCCGCCCCTCCGGGGCAAGCCCGCCCACAGGCAGCTCCACATGCGCCAGGCGCCAGGCGCCACCCCAGCATGGGATGGGCCGGGCGGCAGTCCGGGGGACGGCGCGGTGCACCCGCCCCAGCGCGCCCGCCCAGTCGTCCCGCCCCGCCCCGCAGGGCTACGCGGCGACGCGGACGTTCGCGTTCACCCAGGCCACGATCGACGCCGTCGTCGCGCCCGGCGTGAAGATCTCCGCCACACCCTTCTCCTTCAGCGGCGCGATGTCCGCGTCCGGGATGATCCCGCCGCCGAAGACCTTGATGTCCTCCGCGTCGCGATCCTTCAGGAGCTCCAGGACCTTCACGAAGAGTGTGTTGTGCGCGCCGGAGAGGATCGAGAGGCCGATGGCGTCGGCGTCCTCCTGGATCGCCGTGTCCACGATCTGCTCCGGCGTCTGGTGCAGCCCCGTGTAGATGACCTCCATGCCGGCGTCACGCAGTGCCCGCGCGATCACCTTGGCCCCGCGATCGTGGCCGTCGAGACCCGGCTTGGCCACCACCACGCGGATCGGACCGGTCACACCCATCACTGCCTCCACATGCGACCCCCGAGCGCCTTTGCCGGGGAGGTGAACGAACGTTATCGCCAGCATCCCGCACGTGACCGTTTCGCGGTGGCCGGGGAGGGGGAAATCACACGGTGGGACATTGTTCGCCTGCGCCGGACCCTCCCGGGCCCGCCACACCGGGCCCACCAGCCTCAATCGGGTCGTGCGCAAGGGAGCCGATACGGGGTTGTCGTACCTCCGAGCCGTCAATCGCACGGCACGGAGGTACGACACACCCCACTGCCGTATCGGCGCCCGCGTGCCGTTCGGGAGGTCGCCGATGGAGCTCACCAGGCTCACCAAGGTCACGACTGCGCTGAAGGCCAACGCCCTGGAGCTGGCGATCCTCACCGGCCATCTGATCCTCTACCCCTCCGGCATCGCCGCCGAGCGCCCCGCGCCCGCGTCGGAACCGGGGACGGGCACCGGGCGGCCGGTCGTCCTGCTGCACGGCTTCGTCGACAACCGCTCGGTCTTCGTCCTGCTGCGCCGCTCACTCGCCCGGCACGGCCGTCACCCCGTCGAGTCGTTCAACTACTCTCCGCTCACCTGCGACCTCCGCACCGCCGCCGAACTGCTCGGCCGCCATGTGGAGGAGCTCTGCGCCCGCACCGGCCACCACGAGGTCGACCTCGTCGGGCACAGCCTGGGGGGCCTCATCGCCCGTTATTACGTACAGCGCCTGGGCGGTGACGCACGGGTGCGCACGCTGGTCATGCTCGGCACCCCGCACTCCGGCACCGCCGCAGCGCCCTGGGTCGGTGCCCACCCCCTGATCCGGCAGATGCGCCCCGGCTCCGAGGTGCTGCTGGAGCTCGCCGAGCCCGCGCCGGGCTGCCGTACGCGCTGTGTCAGCTTCTGGAGCGATCTCGACCAGGTGATGGTCCCGGTGGAGACCGCGCGGCTCGACCACCCCGATCTGATGGTGCACAACGTGCGTGTCAGCGGGATCGGCCATCTCGCCCTGCCGGTGCATCCGACCGTCGTGGCCGGGATCCGGGACGCCCTCGACGCCGAGGATTCGGCCGCCACGCCGGGAGCCGAGCCCGGGGCCGCGTCCGTGGCGTGATCCCGGCACCCCCGCCCCGGCGCGCGACCCGGCGCACATCACGGCACACAGACGCCTGACGACCCGCCAGAAGGTGTCTGTTCTTCGAACGTTCCTCGAACACAGAGCCAAAGCTCTTCCCCTGGATCACCGAAAGACGGCCGATTGCCCGTTTCCTGCGGACCCAAAACCCTCGGAAGATTGTCGCCTGCGTATACCGCCGGGTACAGTCGCGCCACTGCTTAACCCCGGGACACCCCTTTGCGGGCCCGCCCCGGACTGGTCCTGCCGCCGAGGCGAGAGAGAAGTTGGTGAACGACCAGCACCCCCACGCCGGGTACGTCGGAGACGACGCCCACAGCACCGGCGGCTTCGCCACCGACCCGCTCTTCGGCGCCCTCCCGGGCAATTACGACGCGGGCCACAGCGGCCAGTACGACACCACTCAGTGGAGCGGCAGCCACCAGTGGGACGCCGGCACGTACGACACCTACGTCGCACAGCAGCCGATGACGCAGCAGTACGACACCACCGGCCAGTACGACGTCTCAGGTCAGTACGACGCCACGGGTCAGTGGGACGCCACCGCCTGGAGCGAGGCGCAGCAGACCGGGCAGTACGAGACCGCGCACTTCGCCTCGTACGACACCACCGGCCAGTGGACGGCCCCCGCCTTCGAGACGGGTACGTACGACGCCACCGCCTGGAACTACGCCGCGCCGGAGCAGAATCTCCTGGTCGCCGACCCCGTCGTTCCGCAGCAGTACACCCCCGAGTACGAGTTCGTCCCCGAGCAGCAGACCGTGCAGCAGGCCGAGCACCAGCCCGAGTACGCCACCCAGCCCGAGCACGCCGAGCACACCGCGCAGTTCGAGGTCCTCACGCAGGACGACTCGTACGCGGACTCGTATGCGGACACGGACATGGACGCGGACGGGTACACGTACGAGTACGTCTACGAGCCCCCGGCGGAGTCCGAGGAGCTGGCCGTCGAGAGCGCGGAGTCCGCGGTCGGCGCGGCGGCCGTCGCCGCCCGCCCGGTGCGCCGTTCCTCCGGCGGCAGCCGAGGCCGTCGCCGTACGCCCGCCAAGCGCTCCGCACTCCTGACCGTCGCCGTCCCCTCCGCCTGTGTCATGGGCGTCGCCGGGATCGCGGCCGCCTCGGTCGGCGGGCTCGCCGACGCGGGCGACACCAAGGACGACACGACGGCGCTCGCCGCCGCCGACCCGGCCTCGGTCAAGCCGGTGGCCGCCAACAACGAGCTGGACACCCAGCTCGCGGCGCTCAGCGCCGACGCCCGCGACTTCGGCGACCGCGCCAGCCGCACCCAGGAGCGCATCGACCTCAAGCTGCGCCAGGAAGCGGAGAAGAAGAAGCGCGAGGAGGAGGCGGCCCGCAAGGAGGCGCTGCGTCCCAAGTTCGCGCTTCCGGTGAAGCTGCACGAGCTCAGCGCGCGCTACGGGCAGGCCGGCGTCAACTGGATGTCCGTGCACACCGGTATCGACTTCCCGGTGCAGTACGGCACGAAGGTGATGGCCGCGACCGACGGCACCGTCCGCACCCAGTACAACGGCGCCTACGGCAACATGGCGATCGTGACCGCCGCGGACGGCACGGAGACCTGGTACTGCCATCTCAGCAGCACCAAGATCCGCAGTGGCAAGGTCAAGGCCGGTGACGTCATCGCGTACTCCGGCAACTCCGGCAACTCCACCGGTCCGCACCTCCACTTCGAGGTCCGGCCGAACGGCGGCGCGGCGATCGACCCCGAGGCGTGGCTGCGCAGCCACGGCCTCAGCCCCACCCGCGGACGCCTCCGCAGACGAACGAACGACGAGAGGGGCGCCCGCCCGCGGCCCGGGGGCCCCCCCAG
>NZ_JBHJTL010000032.1:0-75049 GCF_042264065.1 Streptomyces sp. NPDC056222
ACCGGGTGGGTTTTTTCGCGCCGCCGCACCTCCCCCGGGCCGGGCCCCCGGCGGGCCCGCGGCCGGGGGCCTTCATGACATGACGGCCCCGTGCGCCGCCTCGTACTGGCCCAGCCCGGCCCGGAAACCCCGCAGGAACTCCTCCTGATCGGCTTTCTCCAGGCCGTTCGGCCACTTGCCGCCGGCCGGCAGATGGTCCGGTATGGAGCGGAAGATCTCCGTCGCGGCCCCGGCATGCTCGGCTCCCCGCCGGTGGGCCGTGCAGAGCCGTTCCCCCGCCCTGGCCAGCTGCTGCGTCAGCTCCCTGTGCGGGAATCGCTGAGCATCGAGAAGAGGCCTGCCACCGGCCAGCTTGCCCGGATCCGGTCGGCCGCTGATCACTCTCAGGGCATGCAGCGCCGCCCACAGCTGCCCGCACAGGTAGGCCGTACTCCGCGAGGTGTCCGTCACTCCCCGTGCCTACCCGCCGGGGGCACGCCGCCAACGTGTGTTCTCGGCCGGTCCCAGGACCACGGACCGGTCTTCTGCCGCGGTTTGTTGCAGCGGGATGAAATCCCACCTCAGCCGCGTTGGTGACTTCCGGTAGAGCAGGACGAACGGGAGGCGACCACGTGGCCGCGGCGGGGCAGAAACAGGCGGATCGGCAGGTGCCGCAGGCGCAGGGCTGGGCGCGCAGGCTGGCCGGGTACGCGTGGCGGTACAAGGCCAATGTCGTGCTCGCGCTCGGGTCCTCCCTGGCGGGCATGGCCGTCCTCGCCCTCGTACCGCTCATCACCAAGGTCATCATCGACGACGTCATCGGGGCGAAGACCAGGTCCCTCGCCGTCTGGACCGGCCTCCTCCTCGCCGCCGCGGTCGTCGTCTACGTCCTCACCTATGTCCGCCGCTACTACGGCGGCCGGCTCGCACTCGACGTCCAGCACGACCTCCGTACCGAGATGTACGGCACCATCACCCGGCTCGACGGCCGACGGCAGGACGAGCTGTCCACCGGGCAGGTCGTCGGACGGGCCACCAGCGACCTCCAGCTCATCCAGGGGCTGCTCTTCATGCTCCCGATGACGATCGGGAACATCCTGCTCTTCGGGATCTCCCTCGGAGTGATGGCCGCCCTCTCCCTCCCGCTGACCCTCGTCGCCCTCGCCGTCGCACCCGCCCTCTGGTTCATCGCCAAGCGCAGCCGCACCCGCCTGCACCCCGCCACCTGGTACGCCCAGGCGCAGGCCGCCGCCGTCGCCGGGGTCGTCGACGGGTCCGTGACCGGCGTCCGCGTCGTCAAGGGCTTCGGACAGGAGGACCAGGAGACCGGCAAGATCCGCGACGCCAGCCGCAAGCTCTTCGCGGGCCGGCTGCGCACCATCCGGCTCAACTCGAAGTACACCCCCGCCCTCCAGGCCGTCCCCGCGCTCGGCCAGGTCGCCGTCCTCGCGCTCGGCGGCTGGCTCGCCACCCGCGGCCAGATCACGCTCGGCACCTTCGTCGCCTTCTCCGCCTACCTCGCCTCCCTCGTCGGCCCGGTCCGGATGCTCGCCATGGTCCTCACCGTGGGCCAGCAGGCCCGCGCGGGCGTCGACCGGGTCCTGGAGCTCATCGACACCGAGCCGGTGATCAAGGACGGTACGAAGGAGCTGCCGGCGGACGCCGAGGCCACCGTCGAGTTCGATGCCGTGGGCTTCGCCTACGAGGACGGCCGCCCCGTTCTCGACGGCTTCTCCCTGGAGATCCGCGCCGGCGAGACCGTCGCCGTCGTCGGCGCGTCCGGCTCCGGCAAGTCCACCGTCTCGCTCCTGCTGCCCCGCTTCTACGACGTCACCCACGGCGCCGTCCTCGTCGGCGGCCACGACGTCCGCGAGCTCACCCTCGACTCGCTGCGCGCCGCGATCGGACTCGTTCCCGAGGACAGCTTCCTGTTCTCCGACACCGTCCGCTCCAACATCGCGTACGGATACCCGGACGCCACCCAGGAGCAGATCGAGACCGCCGCCCGCGCCGCCCAGGCGGACCGTTTCATCGCCGAGCTGCCCGCCGGCTACGACACCAAGGTCGGCGAGCACGGCCTCACCCTCTCCGGCGGCCAGCGCCAGCGCATCGCGCTCGCCCGTGCCATCCTCACCGACCCCCGGCTGCTCCTCCTCGACGACGCCACCTCCGCCGTCGACGCGCGTGTGGAGCACGAGATCCACGAGGCCCTCGCCTCCGTGATGGCCGGCCGCACCACGCTCCTCATCGCCCACCGCCGCTCCACCCTCGGCCTCGCCGACCGGATCGCCGTCCTCGACGACGGCCGGCTCTCCGACATCGGCACCCACGAGGAGCTGGAGGAGCGCTCCGCGCTCTACCGGCGGCTCCTCACCGACCCCGACGAGCTCGGCGGCGTCTCGCCCGGCCACACCGTGCCCGTCGAGGTGCCCGAGGACCGCACCCTGCGCGCCGAGCTGGACGCCGAGTTCGACGCCGAGCGCGGCATCACCCCCACCCTCTGGGTACGGGAGGAGACCCCCGCCGAGGAGTCGGCGGCCCCCGGAGCCACCCCCGAACTGCTCGCCGCCGTCGAGGCGCTCCCGCCCGCCACCGACACCCCGGACGTCGACGAGGCCCGCGCCGTCACCCCCGAGGAGTCCTACGGACTGCGCCGCCTGCTGCGCGGCTTCGGCATCCCGCTCCTCATCAGCCTCGGCCTCGTCGCCGTCGACGCCGGCATGGGCCTGCTGCTGCCGGTGCTGATCCGGCACGGCATCGACGACGGCGTGAACAAGCTCGCCATGGGCGCCGTCTGGGCCGCCTCCGCGCTCGCCCTGCTGACCGTGGTCGTGCAGTGGTTCGCCCAGACCGCCGAGATCAAGATGACCGGCCGCACCGGCGAACGCGTCCTCTACGCCCTGCGCCTGAAGATCTTCGCCCAGCTCCAGCGGCTCGGCCTCGACTACTACGAGCGCGAGCTGACCGGCCGCATCATGACCCGGATGACGACGGACGTGGACGCGCTGTCGACGTTCCTCCAGACCGGTCTCGTCACCGCGTTCGTCTCCGTGACGACCTTCTTCGGGATCATGGGCGCGCTGCTCGTGCTCGATCTCCAGCTCGCCCTGGTCGTCTTCGCGACCCTCCCCGTCCTCGCCGTCGCCACGTTCTTCTTCCGCCGCTCCAGCGTGAAGGCGTACGAGCTGGCGCGGGAACGCATCAGCGTCGTCAACGCCGACCTCCAGGAGTCGGTCTCCGGCCTCCGGATCGTGCAGGCCTTCCGCCGCGAGCAGTCCGGCGCCGCCAGGTTCGCCGCCCGCAGCGACGACTACCGCGAGGCCCGCGTCCGCGGACAGTGGCTCATCTCGATCTACTTCCCCTTCGTCACGCTGCTGTCCTCCGTGGCCGCCGCGGCCGTGATGATCGTCGGCGCGAACCGCATCGAGGCGGGCACCCTCACCACCGGCGCGCTCGTCGCCTACCTGCTCTACATCGACCTCTTCTTCGCGCCCGTGCAGCAGCTCTCCCAGGTCTTCGACGGCTACCAGCAGGCGACCGTCTCGCTGAAGCGCATGCAGGAACTGCTCCAGGAGCCGACATCGACGGCCGAGGCCGCCAAGCCCCTGGACGTGCTGTCGCTGCGCGGTGAGATCGCCTTCGAGGACGTGTCGTTCGCGTACGGCGAGGAGGAGGAAGCGCTCACCGGCATCGACCTGCGCATCCCCGCCGGGCAGACCGTCGCCTTCGTCGGCGAGACCGGCGCCGGAAAGTCCACGCTGGTGAAGCTGGTCGCACGGTTCTACGACCCGACCACCGGCCGGGTCACCGCCGACGGCACCGACCTCAGGGACCTGGACCTCACCGCGTACCGCCACCGGCTCGGAGTCGTGCCCCAGGAGGCGTACCTCTTCGCCGGGACGGTCCGCGACGCCATTGCGTACGGCCGGCCGGAGGCGACCGACGCCGAGGTCGAGGCGGCGGCCCGCGCGGTCGGCGCCCACGACATGATCGCGACCCTGGACGGCGGCTACCTCCACGAGGTCGCCGAGCGCGGCCGCAACCTCTCCGCCGGGCAGCGCCAGCTGATCGCCCTGGCCCGCGCCGAGCTCGTCGACCCGGACGTCCTGCTCCTCGACGAGGCCACGGCCGCCCTCGACCTGGCGACCGAGGCCCAGGTCAACCAGGCCACCGACCGCCTCGCCGGGCGGCGTACGACGCTGGTCGTCGCCCACCGGCTCACCACCGCCGCCCGCGCGGACCGGGTGATCCTCATGGCGCAGGGCCGCGTCGCGGAGGACGGCACCCACGACGAGTTGCTCGCCAAGGGCGGCAGGTACGCGGAGCTGTGGCGCACGTTCATCGGCGAGGCGGAACCGGCGGCGGCGAAGGCGGTCTGAGTACGAACGCGGATTCCGCCGCCCTCCGGGCCGGGATTGAATCGGGGCCATGAGCAACGAGCACCCCGCACACGCCCGGGCCGCGTCCGGCCCCGGCGGCTCCGCCCGTCCGGACCCGGCGGCCTACCGGCTGCGCACCCGCGCCCTGTGGTGCGGACTGGCCGTGGTGCCCGCGACCGTCCTGGTCGTGTTCCTGAGCCTGACCACGCCCGAGGGCTCCGGCTGCGCCCTCAAGGGTGACTGCGGCACCACCCCCGGCTGGGTGTACCTCGCCACCCTCGCCGTCGCGGCCGGGTCCTGGATCCACGCGCTCAGCACCCCGGACGGCCCCGCCCCCGCGTCCTCCCGCGAGGCCGCGTTCTGGACGATGATCGGCGCGGAGTGCGTGTTCCTGCTGCTCGTCCTCGTCTACTTCGGGGGTTAGTGGCCCGAGCTGCCGCCCGGGACGGACGTGCCGGTCGGCCCCTGGTGGTCGATGAGAACGACCGGGGGGTTGCCGCTGAGTTGCGTCCAGATGGTGACCAGCGCCACCACCTGGGCGACGAACAGCGCGACCTGCGCCGACGCCGTACGCATCTGGTAGAGGGACAGCAGCAGGCTCGCCCGGGTGGGCCAGTAGTGCCGCTCCTGCCGGAACGTGTCGATGTCCATGAGCATCCCCGTCATGGTCAGCACGAGCGTCATCAGGGCCGCGTTGAGCGCGGCCGTGCCGACCGGCTGACCGACCATCACATTGCCCAGCAGGTCGACCAGCCAGGGCAGGGAGTAGACGAACGCCAGGCCGAAGCCGCGGCCCGGGCCGCGACGCATGGGCAGCACCCGCCACAGCGCCCCCAGCGTGAATCCGGCCCCTGCCCAGATCAACACCTGGCTCACCACGTACGTCAGCATGTTCGCGAAGCCGAACTGGTAACTGAAGGTGTCGACCCAGAGGGTGCCCCGGATCTGCTCCGCCCAGAACAGCACTCCGGTGGCCGGCAGCCCGACCAGCGAGGCGACGGCCGCAGCACGGCAGGCGTTGGCCCACCAGTCGGCCCGGGGCCCCCAGGCCAGTGCCAGCTCCACCGGACCGACGGCGTGCGGAAGCCGGACGCGGTGGTGCGGATGCAGGGGGTTGAGCGGAGTCCAGCGGTGCAGCCGGTCCAGCTTCCGCTCGATGGCGGCCCGTTCCCCTTCCGTCTGCCCCTGTTCGAGCCGGCGCAGCTCGGCGTGCAGCTCGCGGTGCTGGCGCGCCATGGCCATCAGCCGGGTCCGGTGGTGCTCCCCGACGACGCGATGGAGCGGGACCCCAGGGGTGAGCTGCCGGGCGAGGACGGCGTACCTTCGGCCCAGCGCGAGCAGCGCGGTGAGCGGGAACCAGAGGACGGCGAGCGACAGCAGTGGCAGGGGCACTCCGCCGTACAGACCGAAGGCGGGGGCCACGGCCACCACGAAGAAGACCTTGAGCAGCAACGGGTCGTGCGGCCGCAGGACCTCGCCCGTGTACCCCGGCGCGCCCTGTCGTGCGCGGGCGAGGGCGACAAGGGCGACGGCGGTCATCCACCACCAGGCGGTGCTGCCCGCCTAGTCGGCGAAGTTGGAGGCGAACCACCGCTGGTCGTTGAAGACGGTGGCCGCCCGGAACAGGGCGTAATCGTCGCCCTGGCCACGGTCGGTGAGCCAGGACACCCGGTCCCACCAGTACGCCGCGGCCCACAGGCTGCCTGCAACAACAGCGCACGAGACGAGGGCGAGGACGGCGAGGACGGCGGGGGAGAAGCGGCCGCGGAGGACGGCGCCGCCGGCGCCGCCCGGGAACGAGTCCCGCCACAGCCGCAGACAGCTGCTCACCAGACCCACCAGCCAGACGAACACCAGAGCTGCGCAGCCGAGGGCGAACCAGTACATGCCCCCTGCCGCCTCGAAGGCCGCGACCTCGTCGGGGTCGTCGATCCAGTAGAGCACCATGGTGGGCGGCAGCCCGAAGAGCGCGGGTACGAATGCCAGGGTGCCGACGTAGCCGAGCGCCACCGTCACGGCGGCCAGGGCGACCCGGCCGGGCCTGCCGAAGACGCACAGCAGCACACCCAGGAGCGCCGTCACGACCAGATGGACCGCCTGCCGGTGTTCCGCGTACGCGAATCCGTCGGGCAACTCCTCCAGGTAGTTCAGGAGGTGGTCGTCGCCGGCATGGACCACGGTGATGGTGAACCATGTCCAGGCCACCGCCCGGAGGTTCCGCCGGGCCGCCTCCTCCTCCGGCGCGGGCAGGGCCAGCGGCGGCCGGTGCCGGAGCCTTCGGACCAGCACCAGGGTCGTCGCGAAGGCGGCGACGTCCCAGGAGAACCAGGCCAGGACGTCGGCACGGTTCCACGGATAGGTCGCCCAGCGAGCGGCGTTCGCCTTGGTGGCGGGAGGCTGCAGCTCCAGGTGCAGACCGCGCGGCGGGCCCGGGGTCGTCGCCGTGCCGTTCCAGGTCAGTACGGTCGAGGACCCCACCGTCGGCGCGGGGAGCACGGAACGTGCGGGCCGGCCCCCGAGATCGATCCGCACCCGACTCCACACGGACCGGGACAGCGAGTCGGGGGACAGGAGCTCCAGGTGCCAGGTGCGGCTGCCCGAGACCATGTGCCACGGTCCGACGTCACGGTCGCCCTTCGCGGACACCCAGGTGACGGTCTGCTGCTCCACGGTGACCCAGGTCCTGTCGGCCGTGACCTTGGGCTGCTTGTACTGCCATTCCGTGTCGCGGTACTGCGTCGGCACCTCGGAGGACCGCAGCAGACAGCGCATCGCCGTCCGGTAGTCCTCGGTCTCCCTGTTCAGGAGCAGGGCGGACGACCACATCCAGCCGCGCGGCACCTTGATCACGAGATCGCTCGTCACCTTGGTCGAGTACTCGCCGTCGTGCGCGATCCGCACCGACGCGTCGACCTCGGCGCGGCTCAGTGTCCGTTTGACGCAGACGTTGTCGGGCGGCTCTTCGGCGGCGTACGCGGTCCCGGACGACACCAGACCGCACGTCAGCACGAGCAGCGCGAGCAACCCGACGGCCGCGAGAGAGCAGATCGCCCGTGCGGACGCACCGCGCGATGCCCATAAGGATCCCACCCCTGAGAAACCCACCCCTGAGAACCCACCCGTCCCTCGATCCGAGCGGGAAAGCGTATCGAATGACGGCAACCGAATCGGCTCCTCCTGCGTCGTACGCATGTGTGACCGGAGTCGAGGGAGGGGTGCGTGTGTTCGATGAGGTTCGGGCGGCTCGGCGGCCCCTCACATATCTGATCGTCCTCCTGCTCACCGTCGGCGCCCTCACCCTCGCCGGGCCGGGCACCGCGTCCGCGACCGCAGGATCGCTGTGCAGCGGCCGGCCCACCAAGACCGTCGGCTTCGCCACCGGGGAGCTGCGCCTCTACCGCAGCCGGCAGTACGTCTGCGCCCTCGCCGTCGCCAAGGTCCCCGGCCCGCGGCGTGCGATGTCCGTCTCCCTCCAGCCCCGCGGCGGGCGGCCCGCCGTCGACAGCGGGAACTTCACCCGGCAGGCCGGTCCGGTCACCGTGCATGCCCTCAACCGCTGCGTCCGTGCCACCGGCACCGTCGCCGGCCGGAGCGGGTCGACCGGCTGGGTTCTCTGCTGAAACCTGTGCCGTCGCACAGGTAAGGGCCAACTGGGTCTGGCGGCACCCACGTTGCCCCCGCTAGGTTCGCGACACCGTTGTGAATCAAGGGGAGGGTGAATGCGCAAGTCGCTGATCTGGCTGACGTCGCTCACGGTGCTCATAGGCACCGTCGGGGCGAGTGGTGCGGCTACCGCCGCCGAGTCGGCCACCGGCAGCCCGACCGTCGCCGAGAGCGCCGTCGGTACGGACATCAAGGACCGCATCCTGGCGATCCCCGGAATGAGCCTCATCGAGGAGAAGCCGTACGCCGGCTACCGCTTCTTCGTCCTCGAGTACACCCAGCCCGTCGACCACCACCGCCCGTGGAAGGGCACGTTCAAGCAGCGGCTGTCGCTCCTCCACAAGGACACCGACCGCCCGACCGTCTTCCACACCAGTGGCTACGGGCTGAGCACCACCCCCAGCCGCCGTGAGCCCACCCGGATCATCGACGGCAACCAGGTCTCCATGGAGTACCGGTTCTTCACCCCGTCCCGTCCGCAGCCCGCCGACTGGTCCAAGCTGGACATCTGGCAGGCCGCGAGCGACCAGCACCGCATCTTCACCGCGCTGAAGAAGATCTACGGGCAGAAGTGGCTCTCCACCGGCGCCTCCAAGGGCGGCATGACAGCCACCTACTACGAGCGCTTCTACCCGCGCGACATGGACGGCGTCGTCGCCTACGTGGCGCCGAACGACGTCAACAACAAGGAGGACTCGGCCTACGACCGGTTCTTCGAGTCCGTCGGGACCAAGGAGTGCCGCGACCGCCTCAACGCGATGCAGCGCGAGGCACTGATCCGCCGCGAGCCGCTCCAGAAGAAGTACAAGGAGTGGGCCGCGACCGAAGGCGCCACCTTCAACACCGTCGGCTCCCTCGACAAGGCGTACGAGGCAGTCGTCCTCGACTTCGTCTGGGGCTTCTGGCAGTACTACGGCGAGGACGTCTGCGGTTCGATCCCGGACGCCAAGGCCGCGAGCGACGACGAGGTCTACGAGACCATCGACGCCTACTCCGGCTGGTCCTTCTACACGGACCAGGGCCTCGACCCGTACACCCCGTACTACTACCAGGCCGCGACCGAGCTCGGCTCGCCCGACATCGAGCTGCCGCACCTGAAGGGCCTGTCCCGCTACGGCTACCAGCCGGCGCGGAACTTCGTGCCGCGTGAGATCCCGACGAAGTTCAAGCCGTCGGCCATGCGGGACGTGGACGACTGGGTCCGCAAGAACGCGAACCAGATGATGTTCGTCTACGGCGGCAACGACCCGTGGGGAGCCGAGCCGTTCCGCCTCGGCAAGGGCGCCCGTGACAGCTACGTCTACACCGCCCCCGGTGCCAACCACGGCGCCCAGGTCGCGGGCCTCGTCGAGGCCGAGCGCACCAAGGCCACGGCCCGCATCCTCGCCTGGGCAGGGGTCGACGCCCCGACGGCCGCCGCCGCGCAGCCGCTGGCCCGCTTCGACGCCGGTCTCGACAAGCCGGCGGAGGACGAGCTGAGCCGGGAGCACGGCGTACGGCCGTGAGTCGTGCGGAGGGCCGCGAAGCCACGGCTCCCGTCGCTTCCTGTCCGAGCCTCCGGCTCTCCGGCGTGAGCCCTGCGCTCACTGCGTGAGCCTCGTGTGAGTGTGGGCTGCGCCCGGTGGTGTCACAGCCGCCGGGCGCAGCCCACCGGCCTTTCCCCGCCCAGCGACACGAACAGAGCCGTCGACGACGGGCAGCGGTCGCGGCTCGTGACCGCCGAGGCGACCCGGTAGACGGGCGGGCGCTCGCCGGAGCCGTCGCAGGCCGTCTCCTTCACCTGGCCCTCGCGGGATGCGGAGAGGCAGTCCCCGACGACCGTGCGCGGACCGCCGCCCCGGCCCGGGTCGCCCGGATGGGGCGGCTCCAGATTCCGCATACAGGCGTACCCCTGCGGTACGGCGCCGTCGCCGTCCTCGTCCGCCGCCGACCGGTTCTCCGAGACGTGCAGGACGAAGTCCGTGGTGGCCGGGCACATCGCACCGGCGGACCTCCCCGGCGCCTGACCCTCGTACCGGGTCGTCACCCGCGCCGCCGCCTTCTCGCTCGTGCACGGCACCTCGCGGTAGACCGCGCCACGGGTGGAACAGTCCCCGGGCCCCAGGAACACCGCCCCGTGGTCGACGGGCGAGGTCGTGTACGTGACGGGGCCCGGCAGCCCGGAGTCCGGCGACCGCTGACAGCCGGCCACCGCGAACAGCAGCACCGACAGTGACACCCCGAGCAGCACCCCGAGCGACAGCCCCCCGAACAGCCCCCACCCGCTCCTGAGAGCGCGCATGAAAGACCCCCCGATCTCCGCGTCCAGCGTGGCGCGCCGGAGCGGGCGCACGCCAGGAAGAACGGGGGGTCTGCGTCCTCAGTTACGTTTCGCGTAGGACAGGCCGTGGCCGACCGGGTACAGCACCTTCGTCGGATCGTCCGCCCGCTGGACGGGCACGGGCAGACGCCCCTTCGGCCGGGCGTGGCCCGCGATCACCCGCACCGCGGCCCGCAGTTCGACATCCGTCCAGGAGTACGCGGCGACGGTCGCCCGCTGCCCCGTGAGCCCGGCGATGTCGTACGGGTTGCGGATGGCGACCGTCACGACCGGCACACCGGTGGCGACGAGCCGGGAGACCAGGGTGCGCTGCGGGCTGGTCGCCGAGACGTTGTACGTGCCCACCACGACGACGTCCTTGCCGGCCGCCGCGGCCACCGCCTCGTCGATCTTCGCCGCAGTCGGGGTGATCCCCGTCGACAACGCCGTGGCGGAGAAGCCGAGTTCGATGAAGGCGGTGGCGAGGGTCGTGGTCGGCGGTCCCGTGCTGCCGGACGGCGAGGCCGGATCGGCGCCGACGACCAGCACGTTGCCGTGGCTGCGCCGGCTGATCGGCAGGAATCCGCCCTCGTTGAGGAGCAGGGTCGTGGTCTCCTCCGCGATCCGGTCGGCCTGGGCCAGGTGGGCGGCGGTGCCGACCGTACGGTCCACTCCGGCGGACGTGACGAACGGCTTGCGGAACAGCCCCAGCTTCGCCTTGAGGCGCAGAATCCGCAGGATCGATTCATCCAGCCGTGCCTCGGTCAGCTCGCCGTTCTTGACGGCCTGGAGGACCGCGTTCCAGGCGATGTCCAGCTTCGGCGGGTTGAGCAGCTGGTCGACACCGGCCTTGAGGGCGAGCACCGGCACGCGATCGTCGCCGTACTTCGTCCGTACGCCCTCCATGCCGAGGGAGTCCGTGACCACCACGCCGTCGTAACCGAGCTGCTCGCGCAGGATGCCGGTGAGGATCGGACGCGAGAGGGTCGCCGGGTCCTCGTTCGGGTCGAGCGCGGGCACGACGATGTGCGCCGTCATGATCGAGTCGATGCCGGCGGCGATCGCGGACCGGAACGGCGGGGCGTCGAGCTCGCCCCACTGCTCGCGGGTGTGCGTGATGGTCGGCAGCCCGTAGTGGCTGTCGGTGGCGGTGTCGCCGTGGCCGGGGAAGTGCTTGGAGGTCGCCGCGATCCCGGCCCGCTGATAGCCCTTCACCTGGGCGGCGACGAGATCGGCGACGGCCTGCGGGTCGGAGCCGAAGGAGCGGACTCCGATGACGGGATTGGCGGGGTTGACGTTGACGTCCGCGACCGGCGCGTAGTTCTGCCGGATGCCGACGGCGGCCAGCTCGGCGCCCGCGATCTGCGCGGCCTTGCGGGCGTCGGAGTGGGAGCCTCCGGCACCGAGCGCCATGGCACCGGGCAGCAGGGTGGCCGGCTTGCCGACCCGGCAGACGATGCCGTGCTCCTGGTCCGTGGAGATCAGCAGGGGCAGCGGAGTGGGCTGGGCGAGGCCGGCGCGCTGGATGCCGTTGGAGAGCTCGGCGATCTGGTGCGGGTCGCGGGTGTTGTGCGCCCAGGCGAAGTAGATGACGCCGCCGACGTGGTACTTCTCCACGAGCTCGGCGGCGGTACGGACGCCGATCTCGGCGAGGTTGGCGTCGATGTCGGCCTGATCGGGGGCGGTGGCGGAGTGGCCGTACACCCGCATGACGAAGAGCTGGCCGACCTTCTCTTCCAGGGACATGCGGGAGATGGTCCGCCGGAGGCTCCGGTCGTCGGACGCGAGTCCGGCGGAGTCGGAGTGGGCGGAGTCGGCGTGGGCGTTCGGGGTGGTCACGCCGGTGACGGCGGCGGCCGCCGCGGCGGCGGTGACGGTGAGGAGGGTGCGTCTGGAGGTGGCGCGGTGGTGCACTGATGCTCCTTCCGGCCGTGCAAGGTTGAAGGAAACTTCCAGGAGTCACGGATAGCCCGAAAGTAACTGCCAGGTCAAGGACCTGAGCAGGAATCAGTGGCTCGGGTCGGTGGGTGGCCGGTGGGGCGAGTGGGTCTGGATGCGGCTCTTGTGCCGGTCGCTCACGCCGTCGACGACGCGACCCGCGGCCACAGCTCCTGGAGCGTGCGGACCGTCTCCCTGATCGCGGGACGGCGCGCGGCACCCGTACGCCACAGGGCGTGCAGCCGGCGCCTCGGCATCGGGTCGAGCCGGACCGGGGTCACCTCGGGCGGCAGCGTCCCGCGACCGAGCCGCGGCACCATCGCGACCCCCAGCCCCGCGGCGACCAGGGCGACCTGCGTGTGGTTCTCCTCCGCCTGGTGGACGATGTGCGGCTCGAACCCGGTGGCCCGCAAGGTCTGGATCAGCCAGTCGTGGCACACCGTCCCCGGCGGCTGCGTGATCCACCGCTCGTCCGCCAGCTCCTCACGCCGTACGGTCGCCCGCGCCGCCAGCGGATGCTCCCGGGGCACGAGGACGTCGCACAGGTCGTCGCCGATCACCGCCTGCTCCACGCCCGGTGGGGTCGGCAGCGGCGCGATGTCCCAGTCGTGGGCCACGGCGAGGTCGATCACGCCCCGGGAGACGAGGTCGATCGAGACATGGGGGTCCACCTCCGTGAGGCGGGCGTCCAGCGAGGGGTGACGGACCGCCAGTTCGGCGAGTGCCCGCGGCATCAGACCGCGCGCGGCGCTGGCGAAGCAGCCGATCGACAGGCGCCCGGCGGGCAGCCCGCGCCGCTCCTCGAGCCGTACCTCCGCCTCCTCGACGATCGCCAGCAACTTCTCGGCAGTCGCCGCGAGTTGGTGTGCCTCGTCGGTGAGGCGCACCCCGCGGCCCTGGCGTTCGAGGAGGGTCGTGCGGGTCTCCCGCTCCAGTTTCGCGATCTGCTGGGAGACGGCGGACGGGGTGTAGCCGAGAGCGGCGGCCGCGGCGCCCACCGTCCCGTGGACGGCGACGGCGTGGAGGGCGCGCAGGCGTCCGAGATCCAGCACGGGAGTGCCCCTTCCGGGCGGATTGGTGAAGCGTTGCTTCATCCAACCATGAAGGAGAATTCGCTGGTGCTACACGTTCGGAGGAGGCGATGCTCAACGGCATGCGTCCCGCCCACATCGCCCTGGCCGCCCTCGTCGCCGCCGTCTGGGGAGTCAACTTCGTCGTCATCGAGATCGGTCTCGACCACTTCCCGCCCCTGCTCTTCTCCGCCCTGCGCTTCCTCGCCGCGGCCCTGCCCGCCGTCTTCCTCGTCGGCCGCCCCAAGGTCGCCTGGAGGTGGATCGTGGGCGTCGGACTCGTCCTGGGCGTGGCCAAGTTCGGCCTGCTCTTCACCGGGATGGACCTGGGCGCACCGGCCGGGCTCTCCTCCCTGATCCTCCAGGTCCAGGCGGTCTTCACGGCGCTGTTCGCCTTCGTCGCGCTCGGCGAACGCCCCGGGAAGGCGAAGATCGCGGGCATGGCGGTCGCGCTCGCCGGCATCGGCGTCGCCGCGGTCGACGAGGGCGCCTCGGGCCCGCTCGTCGGATTCGCGCTCTGCATCGCGGCGGCGGCCTGCTGGGGCGTCTCCAACGTCCTGACCCGCAAGGCCTCCCCGCCCGACGCCCTCAACTTCATGGTCTGGGTCAGCACCGTGCCCATCCTGCCGCTGCTCGCCCTCTCCCTCCTCCTGGAAGGACCCGAACGCGACCTCGAAGCGCTGCGCGGCCTCGACTGGACCGGCGTGGGCGTCATCGTCTACGTCGCCTGGATCACCACCGTCTTCGGCTTCGGCGCCTGGGGCTGGCTCCTGCGCCGCTACCCGGCCTCGTCGGTGGCCCCGTTCTCCCTCCTGGTCCCGGTCTTCGGTATGTCCTCGGCCGCCCTGTTCCTCGGCGAGGGCATCAGCGGCCTGCGCTGGTGCGCGGCGGCGCTGCTGGTCGGAGGTGTGGCGCTGACGTCCCTCGCACCGGGGCGGGCGGTGCCGTCGGTGCCGTCGGCGCCGTCACCGGAGAGGGGGCAGGAGCCCGTCGAAGCGGGCGGACGTTCCCTGTCGTCGCCGTGAGCCCGCTCGTGAGCCCGCTCTGGGGCGCGGAGGGCGGGGGCTTCGGGCGGGCCAGGGTCCGAGGCCATGGACCTGGTACCCGTCGACCGTGAACCCGCACCTGGAGCGCTGCTGTTGAGCGGCATCCCGGGCAGCGGCATGTAGACCGTGGCGACCGCCCTCGCGGCCCGGTTCGCGCGGGCCGCGCGAATCGAGGTCGACGAGCTCCAGGAGCGGGCCCCGGACGCCGTGGGCCGCTGAGGCCGCTTCGAGCCATGGGCGATTCCCGCGAGCGGGGAAGATACCCGGCCCGAGACCGCCCGCGTTCACCCCCGAGGTGGCGCCGGCCCGAGACCGCCCGCGTTCACCCCCGAGGGCGAGCCGTCGAGTCGCGTACCAGGAGTTCCGCCGGGACCGTCGCCAGGCCGCCCGGTGGGGCCTCCTCCGTGCCCATCGCGAGCCGGCCCGCCCGCGCGCCCGCCTCCT
Source organism: Streptomyces sp. NPDC056222 (assembly GCF_042264065.1). Classification (NCBI taxonomy): domain Bacteria; kingdom Bacillati; phylum Actinomycetota; class Actinomycetes; order Kitasatosporales; family Streptomycetaceae; genus Streptomyces; species Streptomyces sp. NPDC056222. The sequence continues at coordinate 14,819 of NZ_JBHJTL010000032.1, forward strand.
GGAGAGGCAGCCGTACGGTCGTCAGCGCGGGGGCCGCGTCGACCGAGAAGGGGAGGTCGTCGAAGCCCGCCACCGAGACGTCCTCCGGGATGCGGAGCCCTCGGTCCCGCAGCGCCGCGCACGCGCCCAGCGCGACCGTGTCGTTCGCCGCCACGACCGCCGTCAACGACGGCTCCCGGCGCAGGAGTTCCAGCGTCGCGTCGTAGCCGGAACCCCGGTCGTACGACCCGTGGACGACCGGCCCTTCGGGCAGCCCCGCCCCGGCCAGCGCCTCGCGGTGACCCTCCAGCCGGTGCCGGGTCGTCGTCCGGTCCGCCGGCCCCGCCACGTAACCGATCCGCCGGTGCCCGAGCGTCAGCAGATGCTCGGTGAGCCGCCGCGCCCCCGCCCGGTTGTCGAAGGCCAGCGCCGCCACGCTCGCGTCCCCCGCCACCGGCGGCCTACCGCACAGCACGATCCGCGTTCCCGCGTCCGTCAGCCGCGACAGCTTCGCCGCCACGGCCGCCATGTGCTCCGGGTCCTCCAGGGACCCGCCGGTGAGGATGACGGCGGCGGCGCGCTGGCGCTGGAGCAGGGTGAGGTACGTGAGCTCGCGCTCGGGGGAGCCGCCCGTGTTGCAGACGACGGCCAGCTTCTCGCCGCCCGCCCGCCCCGACGCGCCTTCCCCGATGGCGCTCTGCGCCGCACCGGCCATGATCCCGAAGAAGGGGTCGGCGATGTCGTTGACGAGGATGCCGACCAGGTCGGACGTGGCGGCGGCGAGCGAACTCGCGGGCCCGTTCAGTACGTAGTCCAGCTCGTCCACCGCCCGCAGCACCCGCTCCCGGGTCGAGGCGGCGACGGGGTAGTTGCCGTTCAGGACGCGGGAGACGGTGGCGGGGGAGACCTGGGCACGCGCGGCCACATCCGCCAGCGTGACGGTCATCGCGTACCTCCGAGGAGAGTCGGGAGAGTCGTCCGGACCCCTTGTCCGGCGTGTTGTCGGCAGGCTAGCGTCTCCTGTCGTAGAAAGCGCTTTCTTCTCGAGTGTGGAGGGACCTTCGTGACACGCAGGACAGTCCGTATCGCCATGAACGGCGTCACCGGACGCATGGGCTACCGCCAGCACCTCGTCCGCTCGATCCTCGCCCTGCGCGAGCAGGGGGGCCTCGACCTCGGCAACGGCGAGACCCTCTGGCCCGAGCCCGTCCTCGTCGGCCGTCGTGAGCACGCCCTGCGCGCACTCGCCGAGCAGCACGGTCTCACCGAGTGGTCCACCGACCTCGACGCCGTCCTCGCCGACGAGTCGGTGGAGATCTACTTCGACGCCCAGGTCACCTCCGCGCGCGTCGAGGCGATCCGCAAGGCCGTCGCCGCCGGCAAGCACATCTACACCGAGAAGCCGACGGCGGGAGACCTGGCCGGCGCCCTGGGACTCGCCAGGCTCGCCACCGAGAAGGGCGTCAAGCACGGCGTCGTCCAGGACAAGATCTTCCTGCCGGGCCTGCTCAAGCTGAAGCGCCTCATCGACGGCGGCTTCTTCGGCGAGATCCTCTCCGTACGCGGGGAGTTCGGCTACTGGGTCTTCGAGGGTGACTGGCAGGACGCCCAGCGCCCCAGCTGGAACTACCGCGCCGAGGACGGCGGCGGCATCGTCGTCGACATGTTCCCGCACTGGGAGTACGTGCTCCACGAGCTCTTCGGCCGGGTCACCAGCGTCTCCGCGCACGTCGCCACGCACATACCGCAGCGCTGGGACGAGCAGGGCAAGCCGTACGCCGCCACCGCCGACGACGCCGCGTACGGCATCTTCCAGCTGGAGGGCGGGGCGATCGCCCAGATCAACTCCTCCTGGGCGGTACGCGTGAACCGCGACGAACTCGTCGAGTTCCAGGTCGACGGCACCCACGGCTCCGCCGTCGCGGGCCTGCGGAACTGCCGCGTCCAGCACCGCTCGGCCACCCCCAAGCCGGTATGGAACCCGGACATCCCGGCCACCGAACCCTTCCGCGAGCAGTGGCAGGAGGTCCCGGACAACGCCGCCTTCGACAACGGCTTCAAGGCCCAGTGGGAGCTCTTCCTGAAGCACGTGGTCCTCGACGAGCCCTACCAGTGGGACCTGCTGGCGGGCGCGCGTGGCGTACAGCTCGCCGAGCTGGGGCTGCGGTCGGCGGCCGAGGGCCGGCGCCTGGAAGTCCCGGAGGTCTCGCTGTGATCCGCCTTCCCGACGGGGCCGGAGGCGTACGGGAGTACAGCCCCCGCCCGGCACGCCCCCCGGCCCCTGTGGGCGGCGCCCTGACCTCCCGTACGGTCTTCTCCGCCGCCCATGTCGTCGCCGACCCGTACGCCGACACCACCCCCGACTCGCCGGCCGCCGTCGACTGGGACGCCACCCTCGCCTTCCGCCGCCACCTCTGGGCACAGGGCCTCGGCGTCGCGGAGGCCATGGACACCGCGCAGCGGGGGATGGGCCTGGACTGGGCGGGCGCGGCGGAGCTGATCCGCCGCTCGGCGGCGGAGGCGAAGGCGGTGGGGGGCCGCATCGCGTGCGGTGTGGGGACGGACCAACTGACCGGTTCCGTCGATCTGATGGCGGTCCGCAAGGCGTACGAGGAACAGCTGGCGCTCGTGGAGGAGACCGGCTCCCAGGCCATCCTCATGGCTTCGCGGGCCCTCGCCGGGGCGGCCCGGGGCGCGGACGACTACCTCGACACGTACGGCCACCTCCTCCGGCAGGCGAGCGAGCCGGTGATCCTGCACTGGCTGGGGCCGATGTTCGACCCGGCGCTCGACGGCTACTGGGGCTCGGCCGACCTCGACACCGCGACCGACACCTTCCTGGAGGCCATCGCGGCGCACCCCGACAAGGTCGACGGCATCAAGGTCTCCCTCCTCGACGCTCAGCGCGAGATCGACCTGCGCCGCCGCCTGCCGGAGGGCGTCCGCTGCTACACGGGTGACGACTTCAACTACCCCGAGCTGATCGCGGGCGACGACCAGGGCTTCAGCCATGCGCTGCTCGGCATCTTCGACCCGCTGGGCCCGCTGGCGGCGGAGGCGGTACGGATCCTGGACACGGGCGACGTCAAGGGGTTCCGGGAGGTCCTGGACCCGACGGTGGAGCTGTCGCGCCACCTCTTCCGGACCCCGACCCGCTTCTACAAGACGGGGGTCGTGTTCCTGGCCTGGCTGGCCGGCCACCAGGACCACTTCACGATGGTCGGCGGCCTGCAGTCCGCCCGCTCGCTGCCGCACCTGGCACGGGCGTACGAACTGGCGGACGGGCTCGGCCTGTTCCCCGATCCGGAGCTGGCCGAGTCCCGGATGAAGTCCCTGCTGACGGTGTACGGAGTGAGCCGATGACCGCATGGAGCCCCGAATCGCTCTCGCGCTTCAGCATCAACCAGATGACGGTGAAGCAGCTGTCGCTGCCGGAGTTGGTGGAGCAGTGCGTACGGCTCGCCGTCCCGGGCGTGGGCCTGTGGCGGGAGCCGGTCGCGGAGTACGGCCTGGAGGCGGCGGCCAAGCTGGTACGCGACGCGGGCCTGACGGTCACGTCGTTGTGCCGGGGCGGCTTCTTCACGACGGCGGAGTCCCTGGACGACAACCGCGAGGCGATCGACGAGGCGGCGACGCTGGGCACGGACACCTTGGTCCTCGTCTCGGGCGGCCTCGCCCGGGGCAGCCGCGACCTGACGGCGGCCCGCGCCCGGATCACGGACGCGATCGCCGAACTCGCGCCGTACGCGGGGGAGCGGGGCGTACGCCTGGCGATCGAACCCCTCCACCCGATGTACGCGTCGGACCGCTGCGCGGTCTCCACCCTGGACCAGGCCCTGGAGATCGCGGAACGCTTCCCGTCCTCGCAGGTGGGCGTGGTCGTGGACACGTACCACATCTGGTGGGACGACCGGGCGCCGGCGGCGGTCGCGAGGGCGGGCGCGGCGGACCGCATCCACGCCTTCCAGCTGGCCGACTGGACGACCCCCCTCCCGGCCGGAGTCCTCAACGGCCGGGGCCAACTGGGCGACGGCGCGATCGACCTCCGGGCCTGGTGCGAGCTCGTGGAGGGGGCGGGGTACCGGGGCCCGATCGAGGTGGAGCTCTTCAACGACGAGCTGTGGGCGAGGGACGGGGTGGAGGTCCTGGAGGAGACGGTGGGGAGGTTCTCGGACCACGTCGGCCAGCTCGGCTGACCCCAGGGTCCTGATGCCTCGGTCGAGCCGGTCCAGCGGGCCCGCCGAACCGGAGTTGATTTGTCCACAGCCCCGACCGCACACTCCCCACCCGATGTCCGAGCTCTTCGCTACCTTCGGGGCATGTCCAACCAGGGTCAGGGCCAGGTGCCGGGGCAGGCTCACCGACAGGCCGTCGTCGAAGGGGTGCTTGAGCGGATCACGTACGCCAATGAGGAGAGCGGCTACACCGTCGCCCGCGTCGACACCGGGCGCGGTGCCGGCGATCTCCTCACGGTCGTCGGGGCGTTGCTCGGGGCGCAGCCGGGGGAGTCGCTGCGGATGGAGGGGCGTTGGGGGTCCCATCCGCAGTACGGCAAGCAGTTCACGGTCGAGAACTACACGACCGTCCTGCCCGCCACCATCCAGGGCATCCGCCGCTACCTCGGCTCCGGGCTCGTCAAAGGCATCGGTCCGGTCTTCGCCGACCGCATCACGCAGCACTTCGGCCTGGAGACCCTCGAGATCCTGGAGGGGGCCCCTGCGCGCCTGATCGAGGTGCCCGGCCTGGGTCCCAAGCGCACGAAGAACATCACCGCCGCCTGGGAGGAGCAGAAGGCGATCAAGGAGGTGATGGTCTTCCTCCAGGGAGTCGGTGTCTCCACCTCCATCGCCGTGCGGATCTACAAGAAGTACGGCGACGCCTCGATCTCCGTCGTCCGGAATCAGCCCTATCGGCTGGCCGCCGACGTCTGGGGCATCGGGTTCCTCACCGCCGACAAGATCGCCCAGGCCGTCGGGATTCCGCACGACAGCCCCGACCGGGTCAAGGCGGGGCTGCAGTACGCCCTGTCGCAGTCCACCGACCAGGGGCACTGCTTCTTGCCCGAGGAGCAGCTGATCCGCGAGGCCGTGAAGCTGCTCCAGGTCGACACCGGGCTTGTCATCGAGTGTCTCGCCGAGCTGGCGCAGGACCCCGAGGGGGTGGTGCGGGAGACCGTTCCGGGCCCCGAGGGGCTGCCCGTGACGGCCGTGTATCTGATCCCGTTCCACCGCGCCGAGCTCTCCCTCGCCGCGCAGACGAAGCGCCTGCTGCACGCCGCCGAGGACCGGATGCCGGGCTTCCAGGACGTCGCCTGGGACAAGGCCCTGTCCTGGCTCGCCGACCGCACCGGGGCCTCGCTCGCGCCCGAGCAGGAGGAGGCCGTGCGGCTCGCCCTGACCCGCAAGGTCGCCGTGCTCACCGGCGGCCCGGGGTGCGGGAAGTCGTTCACGGTCCGCTCGATCGTGGAGCTGGCCAGGGCGAAGCGGGCCAAGGTCGTCCTGGCGGCCCCGACCGGGCGCGCGGCCAAGCGGCTCGCCGAGCTGACCGGCACCGAGGCGTCGACGGTCCACCGGCTTCTGGAGCTCAAGCCGGGCGGCGACGCGGCCTACGACCGGGACCGGCCGCTCGACGCCGATCTGGTCGTGGTGGACGAGGCGTCCATGCTCGATCTGCTGCTCGCCAACAAGCTGGTGAAGGCGGTGGCACCCGGTGCCCATCTCCTGCTCGTCGGGGATGTGGACCAGCTGCCCTCGGTCGGCGCGGGCGAGGTCCTCGGCGATCTGCTCGCGCCGGACAGCCCGGTGCCGGCCGTCCGGTTGACGCGCATCTTCCGCCAGGCGCAGCGGTCGGGGGTGGTCACCAACGCCCACCGCATCAACGAGGGGATCCCGCCCGTCACCACCGGCCTGCCGGACTTCTTCCTGTTCGCGGAGGAGGAGACCGAGGATGCAGCCCGGGTCGCGGTCGAGGTCGCGGCGCGGCGGATTCCCGCCAAGTTCGGTCTCGATCCGCGCCGGGACGTTCAGGTGCTCGCGCCCATGCACCGTGGTCCCGCGGGCGCCGGCGCGCTCAACGGGCTGCTCCAGCAGGCCGTCACCCCGGCCCGCCCCGACGTCCCGGAGAAGCGGTTCGGTGGCCGGGTCTTCCGGGTCGGCGACAAGGTCACCCAGATCCGCAACAACTATGACAAAGGCGCCAACGGCGTCTTCAACGGCACGGTGGGTGTCGTGACCTCGCTCGACGTCGTCGAACAGCGGCTGACCGTTCGGACCGACGAGGACGAGGAGGTGCCGTACGACTTCGACGAACTGGACGAGCTGGCCCATGCGTACGCCGTCACCATCCACCGCTCGCAGGGCAGCGAGTATCCGGCGGTCGTGATCCCCGTCACCACGAGCGCCTGGATGATGCTCCAGCGGAATCTGCTCTACACGGCCGTCACCCGGGCGAAGAAGCTCGTCGTCCTGGTCGGTTCGCGCAAGGCGATCGGCCAGGCCGTCCGTACGGTTTCCGCAGGCAGACGCTTCACCGCTCTGGCCCACCGGCTCTCGGCAGTCGTGTGAAAGAGGACCCCGGACTTCCCCGAACGGGGCGAAGGGGGCAAGATGAGCAGGTTGGCGGCACTGAGTGCCGCCAAATGGCCCAATGGTCGACCCCGAGTGCACTCTCCTGAGCCAAATGGGGGATGGTAGAGACAGTCAGGGCACCTCGAAGAAGAGGCACTACGTCGGTGAGGGATGACGTGAGCGACAACTCTGTAGTACTGCGGTACGCGGACGGTGAATACACCTACCCGGTGGTCGAGAGCACCGTCGGCGACAAGGGCTTCGACATCGGGAAGCTCCGAGCCCAGACCGGTCTGGTCACCCTGGACAGTGGATACGGCAACACAGCCGCCTATAAATCCGCCATCACCTACCTCGACGGCGAGCAGGGCATTCTGCGGTACCGCGGCTACCCCATCGAGCAGCTGGCGGAGCAGTCCACCTTCCTCGAGGTGGCCTCGCTGCTGATCAACGGTGAGCTTCCCAAGGTCGACGAGCTGGCGACCTTCCAGAACGAGATCACCCAGCACACGCTGCTGCACGAGGACGTCAAGCGCTTCTTCCAGGGCTTCCCGCGTGACGCCCACCCGATGGCGATGCTCTCCTCGGTGGTCTCCGCGCTGTCCACCTTCTACCAGGACAGCCACAACCCGTTCGACGAGACGCAGCGTCACCTCTCGACGATCCGGCTGCTCGCCAAGCTGCCGACGATCGCGGCGTACGCCTACAAGAAGTCGATCGGCCACCCCTTCGTGTACCCGCGCAACGACCTCGGGTACGTCGAGAACTTCCTGCGCATGACCTTCTCTGTCCCGGCCCAGGAGTACGAGCTCGACCCGGTCGTGGTCTCGGCGCTCGACAAGCTGCTGATCCTGCACGCGGACCACGAGCAGAACTGTTCGACGTCCACCGTCCGTCTGGTGGGTTCGAGCCAGGCGAACATGTTCGCGTCGATCTCCGCCGGCATCTCGGCCCTGTGGGGCCCCCTGCACGGTGGCGCCAACCAGTCGGTCCTGGAGATGCTCGAGGGCATCAAGGCCAACGGTGGCGATGTCGACTCCTTCATCAACAAGGTGAAGAACAAGGAGGACGGCGTCCGCCTGATGGGCTTCGGCCACCGGGTGTACAAGTCCTTCGACCCGCGCGCCAAGATCATCAAGGCCGCGGCGCACGATGTGCTCTCCGCCCTCGGCAAGTCCGACGAGCTGCTGGACATCGCGCTCAAGCTGGAGGAGCACGCGCTCTCCGACGACTACTTCGTCTCGCGCAACCTCTACCCGAACGTGGACTTCTACACGGGCCTCATCTACCGCGCGATGGGCTTCCCGACCGAGATGTTCACCGTGCTCTTCGCGCTCGGCCGTCTGCCGGGCTGGATCGCCCAGTGGCACGAGATGATCAAGGAGCCGGGTTCCCGCATCGGCCGCCCGCGCCAGATCTACACCGGCGAGGTCCTGCGCGACTTCGTCCCGGTCGAGAGCCGCTGACGCCGTAGTGGCATGAGGCTGTAGAGGCCCCCGAGGCCGCACAGGCTTGCCGCCGTGGGCGTGGGCGTCCGCCTCCGCCGCACGGCGCGCCGAACGAAAAGCGCCCCGCTGCCGATCCCCCCACGGGTCGGCGAGCGGGGCGCTTTCCATATCCCCGGTGCGGATTCCCCCCACGGGATCCGGGCCGGGCGTCTGCCGGGTTCAGCAGAAGCTAGGCGGGTCTACGCGGTCTGCCGGGGTACGTACGTACGGGAGGGCCGCTCAAAGCTCCCCGGTGCACGTGCCCCGGCCAACGCTTGCCTGGAACGTCCCCCAAGACATCCCATGAACGTCCCCCAAGACGTTCTTGGCATCGCCCACTTAGACTCGCGAACGGCCCGAATGGTTACCCCTAAATATCTGTGATCTAGGTCTCTTTGTGAAGGTCCTGTGCGTCACGTGTAGGTGAATTCACGTGAACCTCCGAAGTCGCAGGCTGTTTGTCACGACAAATACGGACGAAAAGGCCATGGACAAACCCGCGATCATCGGGTTGAGCAGTCCGAGGGCGGCGAGTGGCAGAGCGGCGCAGTTGTAGCCGAAGGCCCAACCCAGGTTCCCCTTGATCGTCGCCAGGGTCCGGCGGGACAGCCGGATGGCGTCCGCCGCCACGCGCAGGTCGCCGCGGACCAGCGTCAGGTCGCTCGCCTCGATGGCCGCGTCCGTGCCGGTGCCCATCGCCAGGCCCAGGTCGGCGGTGGCGAGTGCCGCCGCGTCGTTGACGCCGTCGCCGACCATCGCGACCGTCCGGCCCTCGGCCTGGAGGCGCCGGATCACATCGACCTTCTCCTGCGGGAGCACCTCGGCGAAGACCTGGTCCGCGTCGATGCCGACATCGGCGGCGACCGTCTCCGCGACGGCCCGCCCGTCACCGGTCAGCAGGACCGGTGTCAGGCCGAGGGCGCGCAGTTGGGCGACGGCCTCGGCGCTGGTCTCCTTGACCGCGTCGGCGACCGTGACGGCTCCGCGGGCGCGGCCGTCCCAGGCGACCTGGACGGCGCCGGGCTCCGGCACCCCGGGTACGTCGATGCCTTCGGCCTCGAGCAGGGCCGCGCGGCCGACCAGGACCCGGTGGCCGTCGACCGTGCCGCGCACACCGAGGCCGGGCACGTTCTCGAAGGCGGTCGGTACGGGCAGCCCGGCCGCGGAGTGCCCGAGCCTCTCGGCGGCGCCGGCGGCGACCGCCTGGGCGACGGGGTGCTCAGAGGCGTGCTCCAGGGCGCCCGCGAGACGCAGCAGCTCGGCCTCGTCCTCACCCTCGTACGCGTACGCCTTCTGGAGCCGCATCCGGCCGGTGGTGACGGTCCCCGTCTTGTCGAGAACCACGGTGTCGACGCGACGGGTGGACTCCAGGACCTCGGGGCCCTTGATGAGGATGCCGAGCTGCGCGCCGCGGCCGGTGCCGACCATGAGCGCGGTCGGGGTGGCGAGGCCGAGCGCGCAGGGGCAGGCGATGATCAGTACGGCGACGGCCGCGGTGAACGCGGCCGTGGTGTCCTGGACCACGAAGAGCCAGGTCAGCAGGGTGCCGAGGGCGATGAAGAGGACGATCGGCACGAAGACGGCGGAGACCTTGTCGGCGAGACGCTGGACCTCGGCCTTGCCGTTCTGGGCGTCCTCGACGAGCTTCGCCATGCGGGCGAGCTGGGTGTCCGCGCCGACGCGGGTCGCCTCGACGACCAGCCGGCCGGAGGTGTTCACACATCCCCCGCTCACCGGATCGCCGGGTGTAACGTCGACCGGGACGGACTCGCCGGTGAGCATGGAGGCGTCGACGGCGGAGGCGCCCTCGGTCACGGTGCCGTCGGTGGCGATCTTCTCCCCGGGCCGTACGACGAACAGCTCGCCGACCCTGAGGGCGGCCACCGGAATCCGCACCTCCGCGCCTCCTCGCAGCACCGCCACGTCCTTGGCGCCCAGCTCCAGCAGGGCGTGGAGCGCGGCGCCGGCCTTCCGCTTGGCCCGGGCCTCCAGATAGCGGCCGAGCAGGATGAACGTGATGACGCCTGCCGCCACCTCCAGATAGATGCTGGAGGAGGCGTCGGCGCGGTCGACGGTCAGGTCGAAGCCGTGGCGCATCCCGGTCATGCCGGCGTCGCCGAGGAACAGGGCCCACAGCGACCAGCCGAAGGCCGCCAGGGTGCCGATCGAGACGAGGGTGTCCATGGTCGCGGCGCCGTGGCGCAGATTCGTCCAGGTGGCGCGGTGGAAGGGCAGGCCGCCCCAGACGACGACGGGCGCGGCGAGGGTCAGGGACAGCCACTGCCAGTTGTCGAACTGGAGGGCCGGGACCATGGCGAGCAGGACGACGGGCGCGGAGAGGAGGGCGGAGACGGTCAGCCGCTGACGGAGCGAGCCGAGCTCCGGGTCCTCGTCCCGCTCGGCCTTCGACGGCTCCGTGTCCGTCCCCGCCGTCGGTTCGGGTTCGGGCGGCGGGGGTTCCTCGGCGGTGTACCCCGTCCTGACGACCGTGGCGATCAGGTCGGCGACGTCGACCTCGGGCGGGTGCTCGATCCGCGCCTTCTCCGTCGCGTAGTTGACGGTCGCGGTGACGCCGTCCATACGGTTGAGCTTCTTCTCGACGCGGGCCGCGCAGGAGGCGCAGGTCATCCCGCCGATGGTCAGCTCGGTGGTGAGGGGGGAGGCGGGACTGGAGGTCATGTGCCGTTCCAAAAGGGAGCAGGGCCGTACCGTCGTAACGGTACGGCCCTGCCGCGTTATGCCGTGGCGTGGCTCGGGTGCCGGCCTTCGGTGCTCAGGCCTGGTCGACGAGCTCGTAGCCGGCCTCGTCGACGGCGGCGCGGACGGCGGCCTCGTCGAGCGGGGCCGCGGAGACCACGGTGACCTGGCCGGTGGCGGCCACGGCCTTGACGGAGGAGACGCCGGCGATCTCGGAGATCTCACTGGAGACCGCGCCCTCGCAGTGCCCGCAGGTCATTCCCTTGACCTGGTAGACGGTGGTGAGTTCGGTCGTCGTCTCGGCGGTCATGACGGTCTCCTCTTCGAGGGTGGTACTGGTTCAGGCTCGTACTGAAGCACAGGTTATACCCCTGGGGGGTATAAAATCCACTCTCGCCCCGCCCGTGCCGCGCGAGCGGGGCGACCGGGCGGGCCCGACATGGTAGATACCCGACATGTCGCAATCGGGGACCACGCTGATCCTGATCATGGCGATCGCCGTTCTGGCGCCGCTGCTGGCCTACGGAGTGGGGCGCCGCCTTCCCGTACCGCTCGTCATCTTCGAGATCCTGCTCGGCATCCTCATCGGCCCCGACGTACTCGGCTGGGCGCACGCGGACGCCCTGATCGACGGTCTCTCGGAGCTCGGCCTCGCGATGCTGATCTTCCTCGCGGGGTACGAGATCGAGTTCGGCAAGGTGCGCGGCGACACCCTGCGGCGCTCGGTGTGGGCGTGGGTGATCGCCCTGGCGCTCGGGCTCGGGGCCGGTGTGCTGCTGGGCGGCGGATTCCACGAGGGCGTCTTCATCGGGGTGGCCCTCACCAGCACGGCACTCGGCACCGTCCTGCCGGTCCTGCGGGACGCGGGCGAACTGCACGGCCGGTTCGGCTCGGTGGTGATGGCCTTCGGTGCGGTGGGGGAGTTCGGGCCGATCATCGCGATGGCGCTGCTCCTGAGCGGACGGAGCCCGGGGCAGTCGACGGCGGTGCTCGCGGTCTTCGCGGCGCTCACGGCGGCGGCCGTCCTCTGGGCGCTGCGGCCGAGGCCGCCCTGGTTCTCCCGGGTCGTCGCCAAGACCCTGCACACCAGTGGTCAGTTCGCGGTGCGCTTCGTCTTCCTGCTGCTCGCCGTGATGCTGGGGGCCTCGCAGGCCCTCGGTCTCGACGTGCTCCTCGGTGCCTTCGCCGCCGGTCTGATCACCCGGCTCGTCCTGACCGGCGCCGCCCCGGAGTCGGGTCCGGCCGTCCTGGAGAAGGTCGAGGCCGTCGGCTTCGGGTTCCTGGTGCCGGTCTTCTTCGTCGTCACCGGCATCGAGTTCGACCTGGACTCGCTGCTCGACGGCGGGCGGACGCTGCTGCTCCTGCCGGTCTTCCTGCTGCTCTTCCTGGTGGTGCGCGGCGGGCCCGTCCTGCTCCTGGCCCCGCGCGACCTCGGCCGCGCGGACCGCGGCGCGCTGGTGCTCTACAGCTCGACGGCCCTGCCGCTCGTCGTCGCGATCACGACCATCGGCCTCGACGACAAGGCGCTGACGGCCGGCGAGGCGGCCGCGCTCGTGGGCGCCGGGATGATGTCCGTCCTCGTCTTCCCGCTCCTCGCGCTGAGGCTCAGGTCGGGGGCGGGAGGGAAGGCGCCGTCGAGGGAGTCGATCACGGAGTCGGAGTCGTGGTGAGGGTGCTGCCGGCGGCGGCCGGGGAGTCCCCGATGAGCGGGCCGAGATAGCCCAGGAGGAGCGTCTTCAGCTCGGCGATCGCCGCGTCCCGCCCGGGCCCGTCGGCGGCGGCGAGGATCAGGGTGAGCCCGCCCTTGACGACCGAGAAGGTCATCTCGGCCTTGAGGGTGCGGTCCTCGGGGGTGTGGTCCGGCAGGTGGTGGTCGAACAGACTCTGGACCGAGGTCAGGAGCGAGGCGTGCAGGGCGTCGTGCTCCTCGGCGATCCGGCCGGGGATCTCGGAGCCGTGCATCAGGGCGAGGAAGACCGGGTTCTTGCAGTTGAACTCGATCATCGGGTCGAGCACGGCGTCCATGAGCTCGGGCAGTGGGAGGGCGAGGTTGGCCGGGGTGAACGCCTGTCCGTGCATCTCGCGCATCTGGTGCAGCAGGCGGCCGCCGAGCTCGACGGCGATCGCCTCCTTGTTCGGGAAGTACTGGTAGAGCGTTCCGGGGGAGACGCTGGCCTCGCGGGCGATCGCGTTGGTGCTGGCGGCCGTGTAGCCGTTGCTGCAGAAGACGTTCGCCGCCGCCTGGAGCAGCTGCGCGATGCGGCGCTCGCCGCGGGCCTGCCGGCGGCGCGGCTTCTGTTCCGCCGAACTCTCGGGCGTCTCCTCGGACATGACTGTCCCCAGCTCTCTCAGCATGTTTGACAAACACGAGTGGTCGCTCGCATTCTTGTGAAACGCGAGCGATGACTCGTGTTTGCCAGTCTATGGCAACGGACGACCCATGCGACCTGCCGGGAAGCGAGCGCATGGGTCACGGTGAAGGGGACACCGCGTCATGGCCGAAGTCAAGAATTCAGGGCCCGCCCGGGGCGGGGGGTGGACCCGGTTCGTGACGGCCAGGCCACGCCTGTCCCTGCTGGTCGCGCTGGTGATCACCGCGCTCTCCGTTCTCGCGGGCAGCGGTGTCGCCGACCGGATGGGAAGCGGCGGCTTCCAGGACCCGGACGCCGAGTCCACATATGCGACACAGGTCCTGGAGCGGGAGTTCCCCGCCTCCCAGCCCAATCTGCTCCTGCTCGTGAGCGCGCGGGAGGGCGGGGTCGACGATCCCGCCGTGGCCGCCGAGGCCCGGCGTCTCGCCCAGCGGCTCGACGCCGAGCGAGGGGTCAGTGGCATCGGTTCCTACTGGGGGACCGGCTCCCCGGCCCTGCGCTCCGAGGACGGCCGGCAAGCGGTGATCGTCGCCAGGGTCGACGGCGACGAGAAGGAGGCCGGCGAGATCCTGGAGCGGATCGCCCCCGACTACCGCGGCGCCCACGGACCGGTCGAGGTCTCCGTCGGCGGCCAGCTGGCCGTGCAGCACGAGATGCAGACGGTCATCGAGGAGGACCTGCTGCGCGCCGAGCTGATCGCCCTGCCGGTGACGCTCGTCCTGCTCGTCATGGTCTTCGGCAGCGCGGTCGCGGCCATGCTGCCGCTGGGCATCGGCATCGTGGCCATCCTGGGAACGAACGCGGTGCTGCGCGGCCTCACCGAACTCACCGACGTCTCGGTCTTCGCGCAGAACCTGACGACGGCCCTCGGACTCGGACTCGCCATCGACTACGCCCTGTTCGTGGTCCGCAGGTTCCGTGAGGAGCTCGGCCGAGGGGCCGACACCCGGACCGCCGTCGGTATCACCCTGCGGACGGCCGGGCGGACGGTACTCTTCTCCGCCTTGACCGTGGCGGCGTCGCTCGCCGCGATGCTGGTCTTCCCGCAGTACTTCCTGCGCTCCTTCGCCTACGCGGGCATCGCGGTCGTGCTGCTCGCCGCGGCAGCCGCGCTGATCCTGCTGCCCGCCGCGCTGATGCTGCTCGGGGAGCGGGTCAACGCGCTCGACCTGCGACGCCTCTTCAAGCGCCGTCGCCGGGCCGCCGAAGGCACGCCGGAGGCGGCGGGGGCGGATGCCGCGGAGTCGGGGGCCGCGGAGCCGGGTGCCAGGGAGTCGGGGGCCGGCTGGGCGCGGACGGCGACTCTGGTGATGCGGCGCGCGCCGGTCTTCGCCGTCGTCACCACGGCGGGTCTCGTGCTCCTCGGACTTCCCTTCCTCGACGCGAAGTTCGGCACGGTCGACGACAGGCAGCTCCCGACCACCGCCGAGTCCAGGGTCGTCCAGGACGAGCTGCGCGACGGCTTCCCCGGCAGCCCGGGCGGCGGGCTCACGGTCCTCGCCGAGGGCGGCGCCACCCCGGCCGAGTACGCCGACTACCGCGAGCGGATCGGGGCCCTTGACGGGATCGTGCGGGTGGACGGCCCGGTGACCCCGGGCACCGGAGCCGGAGCCCATGCGTACTTCACGGTGATTCCGGAGGGCGAGGGCGTCGGCGACACGGCCCAGGATGTGGTGGGCGAACTGCGAGCCGAGCCTGCCCCGTTCGACACATCCGTCACCGGGGCCGCCGCCGTCCTCGTCGACTCCAAGGACGCCATAGGCGACCGGCTTCCGTGGGCGGGGGCGATCATCGTGGTCGTGACCCTGCTCCTGGTCTTCCTGCTGACCGGCAGTGTGCTGATCCCGATCCAGGCCGTCGTCCTGAACGGGCTCAGCCTGACCGCGATGTTCGGCGCGGTCGTCTGGGTCTTCCAGGAAGGCCATCTCTCCGGGTTCCTCGGCTTCACCCCGACCGGCGACATCGAGACGACCCTGCCGGTGCTGATGTTCTGCGTCGCCTTCGGACTCTCGATGGACTACGGCGTGTTCCTGATATCCCGGATCAAGGAGGAGTACGACCAGACGGGCGACCACGACCACGCGGTCCGCTTCGGCCTGCGCCACACGGGCGGCCTGATCACCGCCGCCGCCGTGATCCTGGCCGTCGTCATGGTGGCCATCGGCACCTCCCGGGTGACCAACACCAAGATGCTCGGCCTCGGCGTCGCGCTCGCCGTGCTGGTGGACGCGATGGTGGTGCGCAGCCTGCTCGTCCCCTCCGTGATGAAGCTGACCGGGCGGCTGACCTGGTGGGCACCGGGCCCGCTGCGCCGCTTCCACGACCGGTTCGGCATCAGCGAGGGCGGCGCGGAGACGGCACCGGAGCGGACGGGGGCGGCGCAGGCGGAGGCGTCGGAAGGGGTGCGCCAGGACGCCCGAGACAAGGAGTCCGTCGGCAGCTAGGTTGGAGGGCCGGATTCCGGACGACGGTGAAGGGCGGGCCCATGAAGGCAGTGGTGTTCGAGCGGTACGGGCAGGAGGCGGAGGTCCGGGACGTACCGGATCCCACTCCCTCCACCCACGGTGCCGTCGTCCGGGTCGAGGCGACCGGGCTGTGCCGCAGCGACTGGCACGGCTGGATGGGCCACGACCCCGACATCCTCCTGCCGCACGTGCCCGGGCACGAACTCGCCGGTGTGGTCGAGGCGGTGGGGGCCGACGTGGCCGACTGGAAGCCCGGCGACCGGGTCACCGTGCCCTTCGTCTGCGCCTGCGGGAGCTGTCCGGCCTGCGCGGCCGGGGACCAGCAGGTCTGCGAGCGGCAGACCCAGCCGGGCTTCACCCACTGGGGCTCCTTCGCCGAGTACGTCGCGCTGGACCACGCGGACGTGAACCTGGTGACCGTGCCGGAGGAGCTGTCGTTCGAGACGGCGGCCGGGCTCGGATGCCGGTTCGCGACGGCGTTCCGTGCCGTGATCGCCCAAGGGCGGGTTGCGGCGGGCGAGTTCGTCGCCGTGCACGGGTGCGGCGGCGTCGGGCTCTCGGCCGTGATGATCGCGGCGGCCTGCGGGGCACGTGTGGTCGCTGTCGATGTGTCGCCGAAGGCCCTCGAGCTGGCGCGGGCGTTCGGGGCGGCGGAGTGCGTCGACGCCTCCGCCCTCGCGTCGACTCCTGGCGGGACGGCGGGGGCGGTGCGGGCGTTGACCGGCGGGGGAGCTCATCTCTCGCTCGACGCGCTCGGCTCCGCGGTCACCTGTGCCGCCTCGGTGGAGAGCCTGCGCCGCAGGGGCCGGCACGTCCAGGTCGGCCTGCTTCCCCCGGCGGTCGGGGACCCGGTCGTCCCCATGTCCCGGGTGATCGGTCTCGAGTTGGAGATCCTCGGCAGCCACGGCATGGCCGCCCATGCCTACGGCCCGATGATGGAAATGGTCCGTACGGGCAGCCTGCGCCCCGACCGGCTCGTGACCTCCACCGTGCCGCTGGCGGAGGCTCCCGCCGCGCTGGCGGCGATGGGCTCGGCCCCCGGCTCGGGCGTGACGGTCATCCGGCCCTGGCTCTGAGCTTCCCGCCCCCGTCCGTGGCCCTGGACAACGCGAGGGCCCCGCACCGGTGTCGGATGCGGGGCCCTCGGGCGGCCCTCGGGGCCGGGGCCCTCGTGCTGCGGCCCCGGGGCCGGAAGCTCGTGCCACGCGAAGTGTCACGAGCTCGTGCCGGGTGGGAGGTCAGCCGCGGCGGCTCCGGTTGCCCGGGCGGTTGGCCACCCAGACGCGGATCGTGTCCGAGTACCAGTACGGCTTTCCCGACTCGACGTGATCGGGCGGCGGCAGGAGACCGTGCTTCCGGTAGGAGCGCACGGTGTCCGGCTGCACCCTGATGTGCGCGGCAATGTCCTTGTACGACCAGAGCCTTCGTTCCGTCATGCGGGCACCTCCCTGCGCGCCTGGCAGCGGCGGCGGGGGTGCCGTTCGGGGGAGCTGCGGGGCAAGCGCTGGCGATCACTGAGCCTGTGCCCGTTGAACGACACCCTGTGACGGGAGGAGAGCGGCTGTCGTACGGCTGTGACGAAAAGCCCGCGTAATGGAGATATGTGTGACGGCAGGGGGACAGATGTGACGTAAGTGGCGCACGATCAGATACGTGTGGACCGGCGCGCCTCGGTGCCCGCAGGGCGCTCCACCCCTATGCCCCGCAGGAGCGCAGAAAGCGCCGCGTGCGGACGGCGATCGGATAGGGCTTGTCGGGATCGCACGGATACATGTCCTGCTCGACGATGGCGAACAGCTCCACGTCCAGCGCCTGTGCCGCGGCCAGGACCGGCTCCAGGGCGGGCACCCCGGAGGGCGGCTCGCACATCACGCCCCGGGCCACGGCCGGACCGAAGGGAACCTCGTCCGAGACGACGCCGGCCAGGATCTCCGGATCCACCTGCTTGAGATGCAGATAGCCGATCCGTTCGCCGTAGGTCTCGATCAGCTTGACGCTGTCGCCGCCGCAGTACGCGTAGTGCCCGGTGTCCAGGCAGAGTGCGACCAGGTCGGGATCGGTGGCGTCCAGGAAGCGGGCCACGTTCTCCTCGGTGTCGACATGGGTGTCCGCGTGCGGATGGACGACGACGCGCAGGCCGTAGCGCTCCCGGACCTCGCGGCCCAGGCGCTCGGTCAGACCGGTCAGATTCCGCCACTGTTCGACGGTGAGCGTGCGGTCCTCCAGGACCTCGCCCGTCTTGTCGTCCCGCCAGAAGGAGGGGATGACGACGAGGTGTTCCGCGCCCATCGCCTGGGCCAGAGCCGCGTTCTCGGCGACATGCGCCCAGGTCCTGTCCCAGACGGCGGGGCCGTGGTGCAGCCCGGTGAAGACCGTCCCCGCCGAGACGCGCAGGCCCCGGCGGCCGGTCTCCTCGGCCAGGACTGCGGGGTCGGTGGGCAGATAGCCGTACGGGCCGAGTTCGATCCACTCGTAACCGGACCCGGCGACCTCGTCGAGGAAGCGCTGCCAGGGAACCTGCCGGGGATCGTCGGCGAACCAGACGCCCCAGGAGTCGGGGGCGGAGCCGATACGGATACGGGACAGAGGCGACGGCATCGTCATGAGAGCCACCTTGGCCGCGCCCGGAACGACGCGTCAAGACGCTCGTCCGAATGTAAGGACATAGCGTTGACAGGGTTCGGGGCGGACGACTAGACCTGGGTGCGGGGCCGAGGCGAGAGGTGGCGCGCGTGGATGCGGAGCCGTACGAGCTGATCACGATGGGGCGTCTCGGCGTGGACCTCTACCCGCTCCGGATCGGGGTCCCGCTCGCCCGGGTGGAGACCTTCGGGAAGTTCCTGGGCGGCTCGCCCGCGAACGTGGCGGTGGCTGCGGCCCGGCTCGGCCGGCGGACGGCGCTCGTGAGCCGGACCGGGGAGGACCCCTTCGGCGCGTATCTGCACGAGGAGCTCCGGGGGTTCGGCGTCGACGACCGGTGGGTGACGGCCGTCGAGGAGTACCCGACGCCGGTCACCTTCTGCGAGATCTTCCCGCCCGACGACTTCCCGATCCACTTCTACCGCCGCCCCCGGGCCCCCGACCTGGAGATCCACCCGCACGAGCTGGACCTCGCGGCGATCCGGTCGGCGCGGGCGTTCTGGGTGACCGGGACGGGGCTGAGCGTCGAGCCCAGCCGGTCGGCGACACTGGGTGCGCTGCG
Organism: Streptomyces sp. NPDC056222; assembly: GCF_042264065.1. Lineage (NCBI taxonomy): Bacteria > Bacillati > Actinomycetota > Actinomycetes > Kitasatosporales > Streptomycetaceae > Streptomyces > Streptomyces sp. NPDC056222. The sequence continues at coordinate 33,587 of NZ_JBHJTL010000032.1, forward strand.
GGAGCGGGGCGGTGCCGATCCGACCGTCCTCGACCTGGACTGGCGTCCGGTGCTCTGGCCCGACCCGGCAGAGGCGGGACCGCTCTACCGGGAGGCACTGAGCACGGCCACGGTCGCCGTCGGCAACCTGGACGAGTGCGAGGTCGCGACCGGGGAGCGCGAGCCGTACGCCGCCGCCCGCGCGCTGCTCGCCGCCGGAGTGCGGCTCGCCGTCGTCAAGCAGGGCCCCAAGGGCGTCCTCGCGATGACCGCCGACGGGGAGAGCGCGGAGGCGCCGCCGCTGCCGGTCGAGGTGGTCAACGGGCTCGGCGCGGGCGACGCGTTCGGCGGGGCGCTGTGCCACGGGCTGCTCGCGGGCTGGGACCTCGACCGTACGATCCGCTGGGCCAACGCGGCGGGCGCCATCGTCGCCGGCCGCCTCGCCTGCTCGCCCGCGATGCCGTACGCGGACGAGATCGAGCGGGCCCTCGCGACCGGCACGGGCTCGATCCCGGAGCGCACCCCATGAGCGGCCGGCCCGACGACACGTGGCGCACCCGCGCGGCCCACCGCCGAGCAGGCGGCCCGAGGGCCGACGCCGCGCCCGCGCCGACGGGCGAGGGCGCGGAGTCCGGGGTGACCGGGGCCCCAGCCGACGTGTCCGGGGATCCCGTTGAGCGGCGGCCCGGCTCCCCGGCCCGGAGGTCGCCGGGGCCGGGCGCGCCGCCGCCTTCGCCCGCGGAGACCGGTGGCTCCTCCGCCTCAGCCGAGCGGGAGCCCCGAGCCTCGGCAGCGGCATCCGGCGGGAGCACGTCCCCGGACGCCACCCCGCATGCGACCGCCGCCCCGCACCCCCCGGCCCCCGCCCCACCCGACCCCCTCCGCCGTGCCGCGCACCCCTCGCCGCCGCTGCGGCTCGCGCGGTCCGGGGCCGGGGTTCCCGGTGTCGGGCTCGAGCCCGTCGACGTGGAGCGGATCGTCGCCTTGCGGGCGCATCACCCCGAGGCCGTTGCCGAGGCTGCCGCGAGGCGGCCGAAGCGGGGGCTGTTCCAGGGGCGCGATCGGCTGCTGATCGTCGCCGCCGACCATCCCGCCCGAGGAGCGCTGGCCGTCGGGGACCGGCCGTACGCCATGGCCGACCGGGCCGATCTGCTCGCCCGGCTCCGCCTCGCGCTCTCGCGCCCCGGGGTCGACGGAGTCCTCGCCTCCGCCGACATCCTCGACGACCTGCTCCTCCTCGGCGCCCTGGACGGCCGGCTCGCCGTCGGCTCCATGAACAGGGGCGGCCTCGCCGGGGCCGCCTTCGAACTCGACGACCGGTTCACCGGCCACCGTCCCCAGGACCTCGCCCGGCTCGGCTTCGACGCCGGCAAGCTCCTCCTGCGGATCGACCCCGAGGACCCCGGCTCGCTCTCCACCCTCCACTCCGCCGCGCGCGCCGTCGACGAGATGGCCGGCCTGCGGCTGCCCGTCTTCGTCGAACCCTTCCTCTGCCGCCGCGACCGCGAGGGCCACCTCCACAACGACCTCTCCGCCGAGGCCGTCATCACCTCCCTCGCCATCGCCTCCGGTCTCGGCGGCACCTCCGCCTACACCTGGCTCAAGGTCCCGGTCACCGAACACCCCGACGACATGGCCCGCGTCATGGAGACCACCACCCTCCCCGCCGTCCTCCTCGGCGGAGACCCCGGGCCCGGCCCGGACGCGCAGGAGCTCGCGTACGAGAAGTGGCGCGGCGCGCTCCGCCTGCCCACCGTCCGCGGGCTCGTCGTCGGGCGTTCGCTGCTCTATCCCCCGGACGGAGATGTGGCCGGAGCGGTCGATACCGCTGCGAGCCTGCTGCACGACGCGGTAGGAAGGGGTACGCACCACCCATGACCACTCTCCATCTGCCCGCCGGGACCGCCTCCCACGGGCCGTACGCACTCCATGTCGACCCCGACCGGGCCGGCTGGGGGTACTCCGCACTGCGCGTCCTCGAACTCGGCCCGGGAGACACCCAACTCCTGGACACCGGGGACAGCGAGTGGATCGTGCTTCCGCTCACCGGCGGCTGTACGGTGCACGTCGACGGCCGGAAGCTTCAACTCCGGGGTCGTGAGAGCGTGTTCGGCGGAGTGTCCGACTTCGCGTACGTGCCCCGCGACGCCCGGGTCCAGATCGCCTCCGGCGCAGGAGGCCGCTTCGCTTTGGCAGGAGCGAAGTGCGAGCGACGACTCCCCGCTCGCTACGGCCCCGCGCCGGAGGTACCCGTCGAGGCCCGCGGCAGCGGCAACCAGGCCCGCGAGGTACGGAACTTCGCCGCCGCCGACGTCTTCGAGGCCGACCGCCTCATCGCCGTCGAGGTGATCACCCCCGGCGGGAACTGGTCCTCCTACCCGCCCCACAAGCACGACCGCCACCGCCCCGGCACCGAGTCCGAGCTGGAGGAGATCTACTACTACGAGATCGTCGACGGCGGCTTCGGCTATCAACGGATCTCCCCCTCCCGGCCCGGCGGCGCCGACCTCCTCGCCGAGGTCCGCAGCGGCGATGCCGTCCTCGTGCCCGACGGCTGGCACGGCCCGTCGATCGCCCAGCCGTCCCACGCCATGTACTACCTGAACGTGATGGCGGGACCAGGAACGGAGAGGGAGTGGAAGATCTGCTTCCATCCCGACCACTCGGAGGGGTACCAGTGAGCACGCTGACCGTCGCCCAGGCCCTGGTGCGGTTCCTCGCCGCGCAGTACACCGAACGCGACGGCGTACGGCAGCGGTTGATCGCCGCGACCTGGGGCATCTTCGGCCACGGGAACGTCGCCGGGATCGGCCAGGCTCTCGTCGAGTACAGCGAGGAGATGCCGTACCACCAGGGGCGCAACGAACAGGCCATGGTGCACGCGGCCGTCGGCCACGCGCGACAGTCGAACCGGCTCTCCGCGCACGCCGTCACCACCTCGATCGGCCCCGGCGCCACCAACCTCGTCACCGGCGCCGCGCTCGCCACGATCAACCGGCTGCCCGTCCTGCTCCTGCCCGGCGACACCTTCGCCACCCGCCCCGCCGACCCCGTCCTCCAGCAGCTCGAAGTCCCGTACGCGGGCGAGGTGTCGGTCAACGACTGCCTGCGGCCCGTGTCGACGTACTTCGACCGGATCACCCGCCCCGAGGCGCTGATCCCGGCCGCGCTCGCCGCCGTGCGCGTCCTCGCCGACCCCGTCCAGACCGGCGCGGTCACGCTCGCGCTGCCGCAGGACGTCCAGGCGGAGGCGTACGACTGGCCGGAGGAGTTCTTCGCCGATCGGGTCTGGCGCGTGCGCCGGCCGGTGCCGGACGACGCCGAACTGGAGGCGGCGGTCGCGGCGATCGGCCGGGCGGCCCGTCCGCTGATCGTCGCGGGCGGTGGGGTCAAGTACAGCGGCGCCGAGGAGGCGCTCGGCACCTTCGCCTCCCTGACCGGCATCCCGGTCGCCTCCACCCAGGCCGGCAAGGGCGCACTGCGTCACGACCACCCGCAGGACGTCGGCGCCGTCGGCCACACCGGCACCGCCGTCGCCGACCACCTGGCGCGCACGGCCGACGTGGTGATCGGGGTCGGCACCCGCTGGACCGACTTCACCACCGCGTCCGGGACCTTGTTCACCCACCCGGACGTGCGCTTCGTCAACCTCAACATCGCGGCCTTCGACTCGCACAAGATGGCCGCGCTGCCGCTGGTCGCGGACGCGCGCGAGGGACTGGAGGGCCTCCACGCCCTGCTCGATCCGCACCATGTCACCGAGCACTACGTGCACGAGTACGCGGAGGAGAAGCTCCGCTGGGAGGCCCGCGTCACCGCCGCCTACGCCGTCCCCGACGAGCACGCCCGCCCGACCCAGCCGCAGGTCCTCGGTGTCCTCGACACTCTGGTCACCGAGGACGACATCCTGATCAACGCGGCCGGCTCGCTCCCCGGCGATCTCCACAAGCTCTGGCGGGCCCGGTCCGCCGACCAGTACCACGTCGAATACGGCTACTCGTGCATGGGCTACGAGATCCCGGCGGCGATCGGGGTCGCGCTCGCCGCGCCCGGACGGCCGGTCTGGGCGCTCGTCGGAGACGGTACGTATCTGATGAATCCCACCGAGATCGTCACCGCCGTGCAGGAGGGACTCCCCATCAAGGTGGTCATCCTGCAGAACCACGGGTACGCCTCCATCGGCGGGCTCTCCGAGTCCGTCGGCGGCGAGCGGTACGGCACCGCGTACCGCTTCCGGGACCCGGACGGGCGGTTCACCGGCGCGCCGCTCCCCGTCGATCTGGCCGCCAACGCGGCCTCCCTCGGCATGCGGGTGCTGACCGCCCGCACCGTACGTGACCTGCGGGAAGCTCTCGCCGACGCCCGGACGTCGACCGTTCCCACATGTGTCTATGTGGAGACCGAAACGGCAGACACAGTGTCGGGCCCGCCCCCCGCCCAGGCATGGTGGGATGTGCCCGTGGCCGAGACCTCGACCCGCCCGTCGGCGGTCAAGGCCCGGGAGGAGTACGACCGGCACGTCACCGCCCGACGCCGCCATCTCTGAAGGAGTAGTTCGTCATGACGAAGACCGTCAACCACTGGATCGGTGGCAAGACCGTCGAGGGCACGTCGGGCAACTGGGGCCCGGTCACCGACCCGGCCACCGGTGCCGTGACCACGAAGGTGGCCCTGGCCTCGGTCGACGAGGTCGACGCGGCCGTGGCCGCCGCGAAGACCGCGTTCGAGACCTGGGGCACGGCGTCGCTCGCGCAGCGCACCACGATCCTGTTCAAGTTCCGCGCGCTCCTCGACGCCAACCGGGACGCGATCGCCGAGCTGATCACCGCCGAGCACGGCAAGGTCCACTCGGACGCGCTGGGCGAGGTCGCCCGCGGTCTGGAGATCGTCGACCTGGCCTGCGGCATCACCACCCAGCTCAAGGGCGAGCTGTCCACCCAGGTGTCGAACCGGGTGGACGTGGCCGCGATCCGCCAGCCGGTGGGTGTGGTGGCCGGCATCACGCCGTTCAACTTCCCGGCCATGGTGCCGATGTGGATGTTCCCGCTCGCCATCGCGTGCGGCAACACCTTCATCCTCAAGCCGAGCGAGAAGGACCCCTCGCCGTCGCTGAAGATCGCGGAGCTGCTCGCCGAGGCCGGCCTGCCGGACGGCGTCTTCAACGTCGTCCACGGCGACAAGGTGGCCGTGGACCGGCTCCTCGAGCACCCGGACGTCACGGCGGTCTCCTTCGTCGGCTCCACCCCGATCGCCCGCTACATCCACACCACCGCCTCCGCCAAGGGCAAGCGCGTGCAGGCGCTCGGCGGCGCGAAGAACCACATGCTGGTGCTGCCGGACGCCGACCTGGACGCGGCCGCGGACGCGGCGGTCTCGGCGGCGTACGGCTCGGCCGGCGAGCGCTGCATGGCGATCTCCGCGGTCGTCGCGGTCGGCGCGATCGGCGACGAACTCGTGGAGAAGATCCGCGAGCGCGCCGAGAAGATCAAGATCGGCCCCGGCAACGACCCGACCTCCGAGATGGGCCCGCTCATCACGGCCGTCCACCGCGACAAGGTCGCCTCGTACGTGAAGGGCGCGGCCGACGAGGGCTGCGAGGTCGTGCTCGACGGCACCGGCTACACGGTCGACGGGTTCGAGGACGGCCACTGGATCGGCCTGTCGCTCCTGGACCACGTACCGACCTCGGCGAAGGCCTACCAGGACGAGATCTTCGGCCCGGTGCTGTGCGTCCTGCGCACCGAGACGTACGAGGAGGGTGTCGCCCTCATCAACGCCTCGCCGTTCGGCAACGGCACCGCGATCTTCACCCGCGACGGCGGCGCGGCCCGCCGCTTCCAGCTGGAGATCCAGGCGGGCATGGTCGGCGTCAACGTGCCGATCCCGGTGCCGGTGGGCTACCACTCCTTCGGTGGCTGGAAGGACTCGCTCTTCGGCGACCACCACATCTACGGCAACGACGGCGTCCACTTCTACACCCGCGGCAAGGTCGTCACCACCCGCTGGCCGGACCCCTCCGACGCCCCCGCGGGCGTGGACCTGGGCTTCCCGCGCAACCACTGACCGACCCGTAAAACGACTGGCCCCCGGGGCGCGCGACGACGCACCCTGGGGGCCATGTCCGTTGATCCACCGAAGTACCAGATCCGCGCCCTGCACACCGCGTCGACGGTGACCGTCTACCAGGCGTACGACCCGTCCATCGGCCTGCCGGCGGCCCGCGAGGGCCGGTTCCCACCCGCCTGGAAGCGCGACCGGATGACGTGGATCAAACCCTCGTTCCTCTGGATGATGTACCGCTGCGGCTGGGGCCTGAAGGAGGGCCAGCAGACGGTCCTCGCGATCGAGATCACCCGCGAGGGCTTCGAATGGGCCCTGAGCAACGCCTGCCTGTCGCACTACGACCGCGGCTTCCACCCCGACCAGGCCACCTGGAAGCGCGAGCTGCGCCGGTCCCCGGCCCGCGTCCAGTGGGACCCCGAACGAAACCTGCGCCTCGCCGCTCTCCCGTACCGCTCCCTCCAACTCGGCCTCGCGGGCGAGGCGTCCCGCCGCTACGCGGACGAATGGACCGTCTCCGTACGGGACGTCACACCGCTCGCGCACGAGATCCACGCGCTGGTGCGGGCGGGGCGGCTGGACGAGGCGAGCGCGCGGATGCCCGAGGAGCGGCCGTACCCGGCGGGTACCGAACTCCTCGGGCATCTGGTGCGTCAGTAGGCCGCGCCTAGAAGATCGAGTGCAGCAGCTTGTTGGGGGATCCCGACAGCGGGTTCTGGACCTTGCCGGTGGTCGCGTTGTTCACGAGTGCGGTGCTCACCTGGGCCGGGGTGGCCGTCGGGTGCGTCGCGAGGTAGAGGGCGGCCACGCCCGCGGTGTGCGGGGTCGCCATCGACGTGCCCGAGATGGTGTTCGTCGCCGTGTCGTTGTCCTTCCACGCCGACGTGATGGACACGCCCGGGGCGAAGAGGTCCACGCACGTGCCGTAGTTGGAGAAGGACGCCCGCTTGTCGGCGGAGTCCGTCGCGCCGACCGTGATCGCCTCGGGGACGCGCGCCGGGGAGTAGTTGCAGGCCCTGGCGGGCAGGCCGAGGATGTTGCCGTTGCCGGCGGCGACCGCGTAGGTGACGCCCGAGGCGATCGAGCGCTTCACCGCGTCGTCCAGCGAGGCGTTCACCCCGCCGCCCAGGCTCATGTTGGCGACGGCCGGCTTGACGGCGTTGGCCGTGACCCAGTCGACACCCGCGATCACCCCGGCCGTCGAACCGGACCCGTTGCAGTCCAGGACGCGTACCGCCACCAGCTTCGCGCCCTTGGCGACGCCGTACTTCGCGCCACCGACCGTGCCGGCGACATGCGTGCCGTGGCCCTGGCAGTCCTGGCCGTTCTGGCCGCCGCCGACGGTGTCCGTGCCCACCCTCGCCCGGCCGCCGAACTCGCTGTGCGAGGTGCGGATTCCGGTGTCGATGATGTACGCGGTGACGTTCGACGCCGTCGTGTTGTACGTGTACGTCGTCGACAGCGGCAGGTTCCGCTGGTCGATCCGGTCCAGACCCCAGGTCGCGCCGGTCTGTGTGTCGGCGACCCGTACGGTCGCGTTCTGCTCGACGTACGCCACCCGCGGGTCGGCGGCCAGCGCCTTCGCCCTGGACTGGGACATCGAGGTCGAGAAGCCCTTGAGGGCGGTGGTGTACTCGTGCTTCGGCTTCACACCCAGATCGGCGGCGCGGGTCGAACCGTCCTTGAGGACGACGATCCAGCTGTTCTCGATCGCGAGCGAGGCCGGGGCGAGGCGGAGGTCCCCGACGGGGGCGCCCTGGGCTGTGGGGGAGACGGCGAACTGCAGGCCGGCGGCGACCGCGAGGACGGGGACGATCGCCATGGCGCGGCGAGGTATTCGGGTCATGTGGTGGGGCACCTGAACCTTTCGTGGGCCGGGTTACCGGCAGGTACGGGCGGTTGGTGCGCCACAGAGTCTCGTGCCGGCATGTGTCGTACAAGAGGTCGTCCGGTCCCCTCACCGGTCCTTCACGCCGAAACCCCACGTCAGCATCGTGAACTCACCGTCGTCCTGTGCGCCCGTCGACCGGTATGTCGCGAGCGCCGGGTCGTTGTCCGTGTCCACGCCGACCCACGCGTCGTAACAGCCGCGCTCCCGCGCCTCGGCCACCAGCGCCTCCGTCAGCGCCCGCCCGATGCCCCGGCGCCGGTGCGCCTCGTCCACCGACAGCTCGTACAGACACATCTCCACCCCCTTGTCCGGGTGGAGCATCTCGATCCCGGAGACCAGGCCGGCCGGGAACCCGTCCTCCGCGTACGCGATCAGCATCAGATGCCCCGGCGCGGCCAGGAACCGCTCCGCCCACGCCGCGCGCGGAGGATTGTCGTAGAGATGCGCCACGGCCATCAGCTCGGCCACCGTCGTCGCCCGTCGGATCTCCATGGCCCCTCCCTTTCTGGGGCTCGGCCCGCCTCCTCTGAAGGCTCGCCTCGCCTCGCCCCGGATCACGGCGCGCATACCGCGCCTGGTGTACGCGACCGTAGTCCGGTACGACTCCAGGAGGCCCGCGATTTCCGCCCCTGGGCAGCCGTACCGCACAGGCTGTCCGCCTACGCTCGGGGACATGCAGCTCCGACTTCCCCGGTGGGCCGCGGTCACCGCCGCCCTCGCCGTGCTCACGGGCGCCGGCACCTGGACCGCCGTCGCCACGGACGAACCGCCACCCGTGGACCGCGCGGACCAGGTGCTCGACATGCCCGGGGCGCGGATCGACACCTCCTACTACACCGCCGATACGGCGGGCGGCGACGAGCGGAGGCCCGCCGTCCTCCTCGGGCACGGCTTCGGCGGCTCCAAGGACGACGTCCGCGCCCAGGCCGAGAAGCTCGCCCGCGACGGATACGCCGTCCTGACCTGGTCGGCGCGCGGATTCGGCGCCTCCACCGGGCAGATCGGACTCAACGACCCCGACCACGAGGTCAAGGACGTCCAGCGGCTCATCGACTGGCTCGCCAAGCGGCCCGAGGTCCTGCTCGACAAGGACGGCGACCCGCGCGTCGGCGTCACCGGCGCCTCCTACGGCGGCGCGGCCTCGCTGCTCGCCGCCGGCTACGACACCCGCGTCGACGCGATCGCCCCGCAGATCACCTACTGGAACCTCGCCGACGCCCTGTTCCCGAACGGCGTGTTCAAGAAGCTCTGGGCCGGCATCTTCTTCTCGGCCGGCAACCAGCCGAGCGGCGGAAGCCCGCGGCCGGCCGGCGACCGGCCCGGTGCGAGTGGCCCCTGCGGACGCTTCACGCCCGAACTCTGCTCCCTCTACCAGCGCGTCGCCGTCTCCGGACAACCCGACGCCGCCGCCCGCACGCTGCTCGAGGCCCGCAGTCCCTCCGCCGTCGGAGAGAGGATCAAGGTCCCCGCCCTGATCGTCCAGGGACAGACCGACTCCCTCTTCCCGCTCGGCCACGCCGACGCCATGGCGAAGGCGATCAGCGCCAACGGCGCGCCCGTCGCCGTCGACTGGATCGCGGGCGGCCACGACGGCGGCAACCGCGAGACCGAACGCGTCGAGGCCCGGATCAGCAGCTGGTTCGACCGCCACCTCAAGCAGGACAAGGGCGCCGACACCGGTCCCGCGTTCCGCGTCAGCCGCGCCGGGGGAGTCGACTCCACCGACGGGCAGGCGCAGCTGCGCGGTGCGAGCTCCGACCGCTACTCCGGACTCGCGGGCGACGCGGGCGACGCGCTGTCCCTGCCCCTGGACGGCGGCCGTCCGCAGTCCTTCGCGAACCCGGCCGGAGCGGGTCCGCCCGCCATCTCCGCGGTCCCGGGCGTCGGCGGCGGGCTGTCCCAGCTCTCCTCGCTCGGCGTCGGACTCTCGCTCGACTTCCCCGGCCAGCACGGCCGGTTCGAGGCGGAGCCGCTGGCCGAGCCGGTACGGATCACCGGCTCGCCGACCGTCCGTGTCAAGGTCACCTCCGACAGCGCGGACGGTTCCGCCGTCCTGTTCGCCAAGGTCTACGACGTCGGATCGGACGGACGCCAGCAGGTGCTGCCCGCCCAACTGGTCACCCCCGTCCGCGTCGAGGACGCACGGAAGGGCAGGAGCGTCGAGCTGACGCTGCCCGCGATCGACCACGAGGTCGAGGCCGGCCACCGGCTGGCCCTGGTGCTCTCCGCCACCGACCTCGGCTATGCCTCCCCGGCCGTGCCGGCCACCTACACCGTCGCCGCCGAGGGCCCGCTGACGGTCCCCACCGCGCCCGCCGTGGACACCCAGGCGGCCGCGATGCCCTGGTGGGTGTGGGGCCTGCCGCTCGCCGGAGTCCTGATCGCCGGCGCGCTGCTCCTCACCGCGCGCCGCCGGACCACGGCCCCCGCCCCGGACCCCGCGCTCGCCGCAGTACCGCTGCAGATCACCGGGCTGACGAAGAAGTACGCCAAGTCCTCCGACCGGTACGCCGTGCGGGATCTCTCCTTCCGGGTCGAGCAGGGGCAGGTCCTCGGTCTGCTCGGGCCCAACGGCGCGGGAAAGACCACCACCCTGCGGATGCTCATGGGCCTGATCGGCCCCGACGACGGGGAGATCCGGGTCTTCGGCCAGGCCATCCGGCCCGGCGCCCCGGTGCTCTCCCGGGTCGGCGCCTTCGTCGAGGGTGCGGGCTTCCTGCCGCATCTGTCGGGGCGGGACAACCTGGAGCTGTACTGGAAGGCCACCGGCCGCCCCGCCGAGGACGCGCACATCGAGGAGGCCCTGGAGATCGCCGGCCTCGGCGACGCGCTCGCCCGCGCCGTGCGGACGTACTCGCAGGGCATGAGGCAGCGGCTCGCCATCGCACAGGCCATGCTCGGCCTGCCGGATCTGCTGATCCTCGACGAGCCGACCAACGGACTCGACCCGCCACAGATCCGTGAGATGCGGGACGTGATGATCCGGTACGCCGCCGAGGGCCGGACCGTCATCGTCTCCAGCCACCTCCTCTCGGAGGTCGAGCAGTCCTGCACCCATCTCGTGGTCATGGACCGCGGACAGCTCGTGCAGGCCGGGCCCGTCGGCGAGATCACCGGCGCGGGGGACACCCTGCTCGTCACACTCGGGGACAACGTCCCGGACCCGCTCGTCGAGAAGATCGACGCGCTGCCCGGGATCGGCTCGGCCGTACGGACCGACGGCGGACTCCTGGTCCGCCTCGACGGAGCCGACGCGACCGCGCTGATCGGCGAACTCGTCCGCCTGGACGTGCCCGTGACCGGTGTGGGTCCGCACCGCCGCCTCGAGGACGCGTTCCTGACCCTGATCGGAGGAGGATCCGCATGAGCACGACCGCGGAACTGGTGGAGACCGCACCCGGCTACCGGGCGCGGCGCACCCTGCCGCTGCGCGTCGAGGCCGTACGGCAGCTCAAGCGGCGCCGCACCCTGGTCATGGGAGCGGTGCTCGCCGCCCTGCCGTTCGTCCTGATCATCGCGTTCGCGATCGGCGGGGGCCCGGACGGCAACGGGAACGGCCGGATCACGCTGATGGACACGGCGACGGCGTCGGCGGCGAACTTCGCCGCGACGTGTCTCTTCGTCTCCGCCGGCTTCCTGCTCGTGGTCCCGGTCGCCCTGTTCTGCGGGGACACCGTGGCCTCCGAGGCGAGCTGGTCCTCGCTGCGCTATCTGCTGGCCGCGCCCGTCCCCCGGGCCCGGCTGCTCTGGTCCAAGCTGGCCGTGGCGCTCGGCTTCAGTGCGGCCGCGATGGTGCTGCTGCCGCTGGTGGCGCTCGCCGCGGGCACGGTCGCCTACGGTTGGGGACCCCTGCGGCTCCCCACCGGCGGCGCCCTTCCGGCGGCCGAGACGCTGCCCCGGCTGGCCCTGGCCGTCGCGTTCATCTTCGTCTCCCAACTGGTGACCGCCGGGCTCGCGTTCTGGCTCTCCACCCGGACCGACGCCCCGCTGGGCGCCGTCGGTGGAGCGGTCGGACTGACGATCATCGGCAACGTCCTGGATGCCGTCACGGCGCTCGGTTCCTGGCGCGACTTCCTGCCCGCGCACTGGCAGTTCGCCTGGGCGGATGCGCTCCAACCGCAGTTGGAGTGGGGCGGGATGGCCAAGGGCGCGGCGATCTCGGTGACGTACGCCCTGATCCTCTTCGCGCTGGCCTTCCGGGGCTTCGCGCGCAAGGACATCGTGTCCTGACCCCGGTCACACCCACCCCCTTCGAGGCCCGTGGGCGCCCCCCCGGGGGCGGGGGGGGGGGGCAGTGCCTGGTCCACGCCGTGGACGACCGACAGATGGCGCTCGCCGCGGCCGAAGGCCGTGTAGACCCAGGGCCGGTCCAGGCTGTGGGCGGCATCGCCGGGCAGCACCACGACGGCGGCCGGCCAGCGCATCCCGGCAGCCTGGTGCGCGGTGAGCGCCCAGCCGTGCCGCAGCGCCGAATCCACCCGCTCCTTCGGTACGACGAGCCTCTCGCCCTCGCACTCCAGCCGCAGGCCCTCGGCCTCGGCCGAGACGACCGTCCCGGTCACCGTGCGCCCCGGGGCCGTGACATACGCCACCCGGTCGCCCGGGTCGAAGCCGCCGAAGCGCCCCGGGCCGGGGTTGAGCCGCTGCTTCAACGCGGCGTTCAGCGCGCGGGTGCCCGCCGATCCGCCGTGGCCGACCGTGATCACCTGCGTCTGTTCGGCCGGCACACTGATCGCCCGTGGAACGGAGTCGGCGACCAGCTGCACCGTCCGGTGGACGGCCTCCCCCGCGTCCCGGACCGGGACGATCACGACCTCCTTGCCGGGGGCCTCCACCTGGTTCAGCTCGCCGATGCCGATGCCCGAGACGAGCTCGCCGATCGGGCCGGGATCCGGGACACGGGACGCGACCTGCGGGCAGACCCGGGCCGCCAGCACATCGCCGAAGACCCGGCCGGCACCCGCCGAACCGAGGACACCGGGGTCGCCGCTCAACACCAGACGGCAGCCGTCCGGCAGGGACTCCACGAGCATCGCCGCCGTCTCGACGTCCAGCTGCGGCGCGTCGAGCACGACCAGCAGGTCCAGGGCGAGGGCGCCCTCCTCGTCCCTGCCGGGTCCGGCCGCGCCGGACAGCAGGGCGGCGACGGTCATCACCACGTCCGCGCCGGGGTGCCCCCCGGCCGATCCCGCCGAATCCGCAGCCCCCGACGTCTCCGTCCGATCCGTGGCGGCCGCGGGTACCGCCCCCGGTCCGGCCGGAGCGAGAGACCTCAGGTGGCGGACCCCGTTCTCGCTGTGTGCCGCCACCGCGACGCGCAGACCGCGCGCCCGGGCGGCCTCGGCGAGCGCGACCGGCTCGATGCGGGCCGCCTCGCCGCCGGTGTGCGCCACGAGCCCGTGCGCCCCGGTGGCGCGGACCAGGTCCGGCCCCTCCCAGTCGTCCGCGGTGACGGTCTTGGCCAGCCTGGCCAGACCGTCGGCGAGGCTCTCCTCGGCAAGGGCGTACCGGTCGAGCCCGAGCAGGACGGGGATGTCCGCTTCTTCCGGCGCGGCTTCCTCGTCGTCCTCCGAGTCCTCCTCGACGACCTGGTCCTCCTCCTCCTGGAACACCAGCACCGCGCCCTCGGAGATCGCCTGCTGGACGGCCTCCTCCGGGTCCGGCACCGACAGCTTGGCAAGCCCGGCCCGGACGTCTGTGTCCTCCAGGGCCGTATGCCCCTTCAGCGCGGCCCGTTCGAGCAGCCAGGCCACCAGGGCGACGGCGCGGCGGGGGTCGCCGGGACCGCACTCCGCGCCGAGCAGGGTCCGCGCGAAGCCGTCCGCGTGCTCGGGCTGGACCCCGGGCACCGAGAGCAGCTGCCAGGGGTCCTCGCGCAGCGCCTCGGCGGCGCCCTCGCCGAGCACCGTGGCGACCTGGCCGGTCAGCGCCTCCGGCGCCCCACCGCGCGCCAGCACCTCCCGCACGGCCGCCAGCGTCTCCGCGGAGGCCATCGCCCTCTCGACCGGGGCAGGGCGCACGGTCGTGGCCGGAGCCGCCGCGGGGGCCGGGCGCCGGGATTCGGGCCCGGGCGCGTCCAGGAGCGCGCCGACCGACTTCGTACCACTCTCCACGGCCCGTACCGCGGCGAGCAGATCGGCCGCCTTGCCACTGAGCTTGGTGCCCGCGGCCACGGGCCCTTCCTTCTCCGCCTTGCGCCGCTCGATCCGGGCCCGCTCCTCCCGCTGCGCGGCGAGCTCGGCCTGAGCCTCCGAGAGCTCGGCGGCCTTCGCCTCCCCGCCCTCGGCGGCGGCCTCACCATCGGCACCGGAGCCGGCATCGGCCGGCTCGTCCTGCGTCGACGCCGAGCCCGTGGCCGACGCGTCGTCGTCGGCGTCGGCCTCCTTCGGCGCGTCGGCGGCACCCGCACGGGCCTCGCCGCCGGCGCCCTCCACGGGGCGCTCGGTCGTGGCCTCGTCCTCGCCCGGCGCGGGCTCGGCTGCCTCGGGAGGGGTCTCCCGGGAAGGCTCGGTCACAGGGTGCTCCAGTCCTGGTCCGGATAGCGGTGCACGGGCGCAGACACGTCGTCGAGCGCCCGGCAGATCTCGTCAGGAAGACTAAGGCTCTCCACTGACAACGCCGCCGTGAGCTGCCGCGCGTTGCGCGCGCCGACGATCGGGGCGGTCACCCCGGGGCGGTCGCGCACCCAGGCGAGCGCCACCTGGAGCGGTGTCGTGGCGAGGCCGTCCGCCGCCGTCGCGACGGCGTCCACGATCCGGCTCGCCGCGTCGTCCAGGTACGGCTCCACGAACGGCGCCATGGTCTCCGAGCCGCCCCGGGAGTCCGTCGGGGTGCCCTGCCGGTACTTGCCCGTCAGCACCCCACGGCCCAGCGGCGAGGACGGCAGCAGGCCTATCCCCAGGTCGAGCGCGGCCGGCAGCACCTCCCGCTCCACGCCCCGCTGCAGCAGTGAGTACTCCATCTGCGTCGCCGCCAGTCGCGTCCGCGCCGCGCCCGTGGCGCCGAGCTGCCAGGTCCCGGCCTTCGCCAGCTGCCACCCGCAGAAGTTCGACACCCCCACATACCGGGCCCGCCCACTGCTCACGGCGATGTCCAGCGCCTGGAGGGACTCCTCGAGCGGGGTGTACGGGTCGAAGGCGTGGAGCTGCCACAGATCCACATGGTCGGTGCCGAGGCGGGCCAGGGAGGCGTCGAGCGCGGCCAGGAGATGCCCGCGCGAACCGTCCGTCCGGCGGTCGGGATCCGGCACGCTGCCCGCCTTCGTGGAGATGACGAGATCGCGCCGGGGCACCAGCCGCTCCATGAGCTGCCCGAGCATGTACTCCGCCTCGCCGCCGCCGTACACGTCCGCGGTGTCGACCAGCGTGCCGCCCGCGTCCCAGAACGCCTTCAACTGGTCGGCGGCGTCGTGCTCGTCGGTGTCCCGGCCCCACGTGAGGGTGCCGAGTCCGATCCGGGACACGCGCAGGCCGGTACGTCCGAGATGCCTCTGCTCCATGGGCGCGAGATTACTGGCCAGGACCCCACGCGGAGAGAGGCTGTGGACAACCTCCCCCTGACGGATCGCGTACCCGCGCGCTAGAGTCCGGGCCAAGGGACGTTACTGATCAGTAAAGAGGGTGTGGTCATGAGGCTCGGCATCAACCTCGGCTACTGGGGCGCCGGTATGGACGGCGACAATCTCGCCGTCGCGCAGGAGGCGGACCGCCTCGGCTACGACGTGTGCTGGGCCGCCGAGGCGTACGGCTCCGACGCGCCGACCGTGCTCTCCTGGGTGGCCGCCAAGACCGAGCGGATCGACGTCGGCTCCGCGATCATGCAGATCCCGGCGCGCCAGCCCGCGATGACGGCGATGACCGCCGCCACGCTCGACTCGCTCTCCGGCGGCCGGTTCCGTCTCGGCCTCGGCGTCTCGGGACCGCAGGTCTCCGAGGGCTGGTACGGCGTCAAGTTCGACAAGCCGCTGGCCCGCACGCGCGAGTACGTCGAGATCGTCCGCAAGGCGATGTCGCGCGAGCGGCTCACGTACGAGGGCGAGCACTGGACGCTCCCGCTGCCGGACGGCCCGGGCAAGCCCATCAAGCTCACCGTTCACCCGCAGCGCGAGCACATCCCGCTCTACATCGCAGCGATCGGCCCGAAGAACCTGGAGCAGACGGGCGAGATCGCCGACGGCGCGCTGCTGATCTTCCCCTCCGCCGAGCACCTGGAGGAGACCGCGCTGCGTCACCTCCGCGCGGGCCGCGAGAAGGCCGGGCTGACCATGGACGGCTTCGACGTCCACCCCACGCTGCCTCTCGCCCTCGGCGACGACATCGACGCCCTCGCCGACATCTTCCGCCCCTACACCGCCCTGTACGTGGGCGGCATGGGGAGCCGCAAGCAGAACTTCTACAACCAGCTCGCACAGCGCATGGGCTACGAGAAGCAGGCCGCCGAGATCCAGGACAAGTACCTGGCGGGCGACAAGACCGGCGCGGCCGCCGCCGTACCGCGGCAGCTGATCGACCAGACCACCCTGCTCGGTTCCGTCGAGCGGATCGCCGACCGGATGAAGGCCTACGCGGAGGCCGGTGTCACCACCCTCACCCTCGCCCCGGCCGGCTTCACCCTCGACGAGCGGCTGGCGGCGCTGCGGGCGGGCACCGAGGCCCTGGAACTGGCGGGCCTCGCCTAGCGGGAAAGTCTGCGGCCGTGGTGGGGGCTCGGGGGGTCTTCCCCGCCACGGCCGTCATGCAGCACAACGCGCCACGGAGCTCCTGGTTACGAGCGCGGCGTTCCTTCTTTCGGCCGAGTCCCCCGCCGCTCGTGTTGCCCACTCGCCGGTACCGCATTTGACTCGTTCTCTGCGGACGTGCGGCGTGCGGACGCCCGCATGGGAGGTGGCAGCAATGCTCACGGCCAAGGGCCTGTTCCAGGAAATCATCGACGACGACGAGTCCTTCCGGCTCTTCTGCTCCATCGCCGCCAGCGGCGAGTCCCAGGGCGGCTGGGAGAACGCCCGGATCGCGGCCCTGGTCGCGCCGGGGATGCGGGATCTCGCCCCCAAGATCACCCGGCACGGCGCCGACGAGGACAAGCACGGCCGGATCTTCAACGCCCTGCTGAAGAAGCGCGGCCTCGAGCCCGTGCCGGTGCCGCCCGAGACCGACTACACGATGCTCCTCGAACAGCGCGGCATCGGCCTCGCCCACGACAAGCTCCGCCGCGACGAGCCGCTGGCCGAGCAGGACATCGTCGTCTACCTCGCGCACAGCCGGGTCACCGAGCAACGGGCAGCGGACCAGATGGACATGCTGGTCAAGTACTTCGGGGAGCACCCCGAGCTCGGCAAGGCCATCCACATGATCGACAACGACGAGGCGAACCACCTCGCCTACTGCCACGAGGAGCTGCTGCGCCTCGCCCACGCGGGACACGGCCGGCTCATCCAGCACACCCTGCGGGAGTCCGCGCTCGCCGAGATCAAGGTCTACCGTGACGTGAGCCTCGCCGTGATGAGCCACATGGGGCGCATCCTGGCCTGGCCCAAGGCCAAGTCGGCCGCCCTCGCCGCCGGGATCCACGGCATGTACGCGTGGGAACGGGCCGCCGGCTGGCACAAGATGGTCGGCCTCGAGATGCCCGAACGGCGCAACGCGCTGGGAGGCCCCATGGCCCCCGCTCCGGCGTTCTGAACCACCGGGCCCGTGGCTACATCCAGCCGCGGCGCTTGAACAGCCGGTAGAGACCGATCTCGATGGCGACCATCACAAGGATCACGGCCGGATACGCCCAGGTCCATGAGAGCTCCGGCATGTGCTCGAAGTTCATGCCGTAGATCCCCGCGACCATCGTGGGGACGGCGGCCATGGCCGCCCACGCCGAGATCTTCCGCACGTCGTCGTTCTGCCGCACGCCCATCTGCGCCAGATGCGCCGCCAACACGTCCGAGAGCAGCTGGTTCAGGCCCTCCACCTGCTCGTTGACGCGGAGAAGATGGTCGCTGACATCCCGGAAGAAGGGCTTCGCGTGCTGGTTCACGAACGGCACGGCCCCGGTCGCGAGCTTCTCCACCGGCGCCGCGAGCGGGCCCGCCGCCCGGCGGAACTCGAGGACCTGGCGCTTGGCGGTGTAGATCCGCTCCGCCGTGCTCCCCGGGTTCCCGCCGGTCGGCGCGAACACATCGGTCTCCAGCTCCTCCAGGTCCACCTGGAGCTCGCCGACCACCTCGATGTAGTGGTCGACGACCGCGTCGCCGATCGCGTACAGGACGGCCGTCGGGCCGTGCCGAAGCACCTCGGGTTCGGCTTCCAGACGTCGGCGTACGGCGGCCAGGGGCGCGCCCTCACCGTGCCGGACCGTCACCACGAACGAGTCGCCGACGAAGACCATCAGCTCGCCCGTGGAAACCCGGTCGCTCTCCGGCTCGTACAGCACCGGCTTGAGGACCATGAAGAGCGAGTCGTCGTAGACCTCCAGCTTGGGCCGCTGATGGGCCTTCAAGGCGTCCTCGACGGCCAGCGGATGCAGCGCGAACTCGGCCGAGACGTGATCGAACTCGGCTTCCGTCGGCTCGTACAGCCCCACCCACAGGAACGCGTCGCCGGTCGCCCTCGCCTCCGCCAGGGCGTCGGACAGGTCGGCGGGGCCGTCCTTGCGGCGCCCGTCGCGATAGATGGCGGAGTCCACGATCACGCGCCGTATTCTTCCCCGCCCGCCCCCGTCCTGCACACGCGCGTGCGTCCGGATCGTCCACGTGCCCGCCCACGCGCGCGTGGGCGGGCACGTACGGGGGTGTCCTACGGGTCGGGCGGTCGCACACTCCGGACGCCGCTCCCTGTTCCGGCCCCACCCGCACGACACCCCCTACCCTTGCCGCCATGGCCACGCTGATCCTCGTCCGCCACGGACGCTCCACCGCCAACACCTCAGGGGTCCTCGCCGGACGGCTGCCCGGGGTCGCCCTCGACGAGCGGGGGGCCGCGCAGGCCGCCGCGCTGCCCGGGCGACTGGCCGGGGTGCCGCTCGCCGCCGTCGTCTCCAGCCCGCTGCAGCGCTGCCGCGAGACAGTGCGACCGCTCCTCGACGCCCGCCCGGAGCTGCCGTTCCACACCGACGAGCGCATCAACGAGTGCGACTACGGCGACTGGTCCGGTCGCAAGCTCGCCGAACTGGGCGACGAGCCGCTGATGGAGGTCGTCCAGGCCCACGCCTCCGCCGCGACCTTCCCCGGCGGCGAGTCGATGCGCGCCATGCAGGCGCGCGCCGTCGACGCCGTACGGGACTGGAACGCCCGGATCGAGGCCGAGCACGGCGAGGACGCCGTCTACGCGATGTGCTCGCACGGAGACGTCATCAAGTCGATCGTCGCCGATGCCCTCGGGATACACCTCGACCTCTTCCAGCGCATCCATGTCGACCCCTGTTCCGTCACCGCCATCCGTTACACGCGGCTGCGCCCGTTCCTCGTACGCCTCGGCGACACCGGCGACTTCACCGCGCTCGCCCCACGCGAGAGCGGCGACACGGGCGGAGCCGCGGAGGTCGGGGGCGGTGCGGGCGCACCGTGATCCATCCGCGCAGTAGGGTGGACGGGCCGCTGTAGCGCGGGCCTCCACCACTGTCGAGACTCAAGGGAGTCAGGGACGTGTCCCGTCAGGTGTTCCTCTACGACCCACCGGAGCGTTTCGTGGCCGGCACGGTCGGGCTGCCTGGCCGCCGTACGTTCTTCCTGCAGGCGTCCGCGGCGGGCCGGGTCACCAGCGTGGCCCTGGAGAAGACCCAGGTCGCCGCGCTCGCCGAACGCATCGACGAACTCCTCGACGAGGTCGTGCGGCGCACCGGCGGCAACGCCCCGGTCCCGGCCGTCGCCCCCGCCGACATCGCCGACACCGCCCCCCTCGACATCCCCGTCGAGGAGGAGTTCCGGGTCGGCACGATGGCGCTCGCGTGGGACGGCGAGGAGCAGCGCATGATCGTCGAGGCCCAGGCGCTGGTCGAACTCGACGCCGAGACCGACGAGGACCTCGCCGAGGCCGAGGAGCGGATGCTCCAGGACGAGGAGAACGGCCCGCCGATGCTGCGCGTCCGCCTCTCCGGCGCCCAGGCGAGGGCCTTCGCCAAGCGCGCCCTCGACGTGGTCAACGCCGGCCGGCCGCCGTGCCCCCTGTGCAGCCTCCCGCTCGACCCCGAGGGTCATGTGTGCCCGCGCCAGAACGGATACCGACGCGGCGCATGAGCGGTCCCGACAACCGGGCGGTCATCGACCTGCTCACCAAGGGGGAGCTGACCGTCCGCGGCCAGGTCCGCGAGGCCTCCAACGCGGTGCTCCTCTGCTCCGTCGCCCTCGCCGGCGAGGAGGCCTCCTGCGTCTACAAGCCCGTGGCGGGCGAACGTCCGCTCTGGGACTTCCCCGACGGCACCCTCGCCCAGCGCGAGGTCGCCGCCTACGAGCTCTCCGAGGCCACCGGCTGGGGACTCGTACCGCCCACCGTGCTGCGCGACGGCCCGTACGGCGAGGGCATGGTCCAGCTGTGGATCGAGGCCGACCCCGCCGCGAGCCTGCTCGCGCTCACCGAGGACGAGCAGGCGGGGGAGGGCTGGAAGGCCGTCGGCCCCGCCCAGGTCGGCGAGGACCGCACCGCGCTCCTCGTCCATGCCGACAGCCCCGAACTGCGCCGACTCGCCGTCCTGGACGCGGTCATCAACAACGGCGACCGCAAGGGCGGGCATCTGCTGCCCGCCCCGGACGGGCGTCTGTACGCCATCGACCACGGTGTGACCTTCAACGTGGACGACAAGCTGCGCACCCTGCTGTGGGGCTGGGCGGGCGAGGAGCTGCCCGCAGAGGCCACCGAGGTGCTCGAGCGACTGGGCGGCTCCCTGGCCCCCGGCACGCCGCTCACCACCCGGCTGGCGGAGCTGCTCACCGCGGCCGAGGTGGACGCCCTGCGCGGCCGGGTGAGCGCCCTGCGCGCCACCGGTCGGCACCCCGAGCCGTCCGGGCAGTGGCCGGCGATCCCCTGGCCACCGGTCTGACCGACCGGATCCGGCCAACTCCCGACTTTGGCTCGTACCCCTAGGGGGTATGCATGAACGGCCGCGAGCTGCAAGAGCGCCTTGTCGGCCAAGATCCCGGATCCGGTTCGTATCCGGAACAGGTGTCCGGTTACGCTCAGGTCATGCATGCCTGGCCCGCTTCTGAGGTCCCCGCCCTGCCCGGCAAGGGCCGCGACCTCCGGATCCACGACACCGCGACCGGCGGGCGAGTGACCCTCGCCCCCGGCCCCGTCGCCCGTATCTACGTCTGCGGCATCACGCCGTACGACGCGACCCACATGGGTCACGCGGCGACCTACAACGCGTTCGACCTCGTTCAGCGCGTGTGGCTCGACACCAAGCGGCAGGTCCACTACGTCCAGAACGTCACCGACGTGGACGATCCGCTCCTGGAGCGGGCGCTGCGCGACGGCATCGACTGGGTCGGCCTGGCCGAGCGCGAGACCGCCCTGTTCCGCGAGGACATGACCGCCCTGCGGATGCTGCCGCCGCAGCACTACATCGGCGCCGTCGAGGCCATACCGGGCATCGTGCCGCTCGTCGAGCGGCTGCGGGACTCCGGTGCCGCGTACGAGCTCGAGGGCGACATCTACTTCTCCGTGGAGGCCGACCCGCACTTCGGTCAGGTGTCGAACTACGACACCGAGCTGATGCGCCACCTCTCCGCCGAGCGCGGCGGCGACCCGGACCGCCCGGGCAAGAAGAACCCGCTCGACCCGATGCTGTGGATGGCCGCCCGCGAGGGCGAGCCGAGCTGGGACGGCGGCAGCCTCGGCCCCGGCCGCCCCGGCTGGCACATCGAGTGCGTCGCCATCGCCCTCGACCACCTGGGCATGGGCTTCGACGTACAGGGCGGCGGATCGGACCTGATCTTCCCGCACCACGAGATGGGCGCCTCCCACGCGCAGTCGCTGACCGGCGAGTTCCCCATGGCCAAGGCGTACGTGCACGCCGGCATGGTCGCCCTGCACGGCGAGAAGATGTCCAAGTCCAAGGGCAACCTCGTCTTCGTCTCCGCGCTCCGCCGTGACGGCGTCGACCCGGCCGCCATCCGCCTCGCGCTGCTCTCGCACCACTACCGCGCCGACTGGGAGTGGACCGACCAGGTCCTCCAGGACGCGGTGGACCGGCTCGACCGCTGGCGCGCCGCCGTCTCGCGCCCGGACGGCCCGTCCGCCGACGCGCTCGTGGAGGAGATCCGCGAGGCCCTCGCCGACGACCTCGACACGCCCACCGCGCTCGCGGCCGTCGACCGCTGGGCGGAGCGCCAGAGCGCCGAGGGCGGTACGGACGAGTCCGCGCCCGGCCTCGTCTCCCGCTCCGTCGACGCTCTGCTCGGTGTGGCCCTGTAGAAAGCGCTCCCGCGCAACTCTCTTCCAGGCAACCGCCCTTGGACTTCTCGTGAAGTCCAAGGGCGGTTCCGTTTTGTCCTGGCTCCATGCTCGTTTCTGCGCTAAATACGCTCCATGCAATCAATATTGCGCATGAAAGCTGCACTCTCCGGTGCCGTGCTCGGGCTCCTCGCCGTGCTCGCGGGGCCGGGCAGCGCCCAGTCCGCCGAGCCGTCGCCCACCACCGTCGGCGACGTCACCGGCTTCGCCGCCGACGGAGCCGTCTACCGACTGACCGCCGGTCAGGCACAGGCCCGCGTCAGCTTCGTCACCGCCGAGACCTTCCGCATCGAACTGGCCCCCGACGGACGGTTCGCCGACCCCACCGGACAGGACATCGTCCTGCCTCAGGGCCCGCCGCCGGCCACCCGCTGGTACGACCGGGGCGACCGCTACGAACTCACCTCCGCGAAGGTGACCCTGCGCGCCTACAAGGCGCCGCTCCGCTTCGCGGCCTTCCGCGCCGACGGCACGCCCCTGTGGTCCGAGACCACGGGCCTGACCTGGAGCCAGGACCGCACCACCCAGTCCCTGACCCGGGGCGCCGACGAGCAGTTCTACGGTGCCGGGATGCAGAACGGGCGCGGCAACACCTCGCACCGCGGCAAGACCGTCGAAGTCGGCGTCGACTACAACTGGAACGACGGCGGACACCCCAACTCCGTCCCGTTCTACCTCTCCTCGGCCGGCTACGGCGTCTACCGCAACACCTACGCCCCCAACACGTACGTGTTCGGTGAGCCCGTCACCACCACCGCCCACGAACAGCGCTTCGACGCCTACTACTTCGCGGGCTCCGGCTCCGACGCCCTCAAGGACGTCATCGGCCAGTACACGAACCTCACCGGCAAGCCCTTCCTGCCACCCGTCTACGGCCTGGAGATCGGCGACGCCGACTGCTACCTCCACAACGCCAACCGCGGCGAGCGCCACACCCTCGACGCGCTGAAGGTCGCCGACGGCTACGTCGCCAACGACATGCCCAACGGCTGGATGCTCGTCAACGACGGCTACGGCTGCGGCTACGAGAACCTCGCCGAGACCGCGACCGGCCTCCAGCAGCGCAAGATGCAGCTCGGCCTGTGGACCGAGGACGGCATCGACAAGCTCGGCGAGCAGGTCAAGGCCGGCCAGCGGGTCGCCAAGCTCGACGTCGCCTGGGTCGGCGAGGGCTACAAGTTCGCCCTCGACGGCTGCAAGGACGCCTACGCCGGCATCGAGGCCCACAGCGACGCCCGCGGCTTCACCTGGGCCCCCGAGAGCTGGTCCGGCGCCCAGCGCTGCGGCGTCCAGTGGTCCGGCGACCAGTCCGGCACCTGGGAGTACATCCGCTGGCAGATCCCCACCTACGCCGGCGCCTCCATGTCCGGCCTCGCCTACACCACCGGCGACGTCGACGGCATCTTCGGCGGCAGCGCCAAGACGTACACCCGCGACCTCCAGTGGAAGATGTTCCTCCCGGTCACCATGACCATGGACGGCTGGGCCGCCAACGACAAGCAGCCCTTCCGCTACGGGGAGCCGTACACCTCGATCAACCGCGACTACCTCAAGCTCCACGAGTCGCTGCTGCCGTACATCTACTCGCACGCCCACCGGGCCACCACGACCGGTGTCGGCCTGGCCCGGCCTCTCGTCCTCGAGTACCCGGACGACCCGAAGGCCGCGAGCGAGACGGCGAAGTACGAGTTCCTCAGCGGCGAGGACTTCCTCGTCGCCCCCGTCTACCAGGACGCCGTCGAGCGCGACGGCATCTACCTCCCCAAGGGCACCTGGATCGACTACTGGAGCGGGCGCACCTACGAGGGCCCCGTCACCGTCGACGACTACAGCGCCCCGCTCGACACTCTGCCCCTGTTCGTACGGGCCGGGGCCACCGTCCCGATGTGGCCCGGCGGCATCCGCTCGTACGCCGACCGCACCGCCGGCTCCCCGCTCGCCTGGGACATCTACCCGCAGGGCAACTCCTCCTTCGAGCTGTACGAGGACGACGGAGTCACCCGCGCCCACCGCACCGGCAAGTACGCCACCCAGACCGCCGAGGTCAGCGCGCCGAAGCGCGGCGCGGGTGACGTGACCGTACGGATCGGCGCGAGCAAGGGCTTCTTCGCCGGCAAGTCGGCCTCCCGGCCGTACCAGTTCACCGTCCACACCGGCGACGCGCCGAGCGAGGTCACGCTCGCTGGACGCGAGCTGCCGCGCCTCACCTCCAAGGCCGCCTACGAGGCGGCCGGGCAGGGCTGGTGGTACGACCGCGACGACCGCGGGGGAGTGGTCAAGGTCAAGACGGCGGCCCAGCGCACCGACCGGGCCTTCACCCTCGAACTGGAGGACACCAGCGCGGTCGGCGGAGCCGTACCGGGCGCCGCCGCCACCGTCGCCGTCCCCGCCGGGCAGGAGCTGGGCGCCGGCGCCCCCGGAACCGTGGCCGTCGACGTCACGGCGGGAACGAAGGACGCCACCGGGGTCGAGGTCTCTCTGGCGGCCCCCGCGGGCTGGCAGGTCACCCCGGCCGCGCCGATCACGCGCGTCCCGGCGGGCACCACGAAGCGGGTCCAGGTCTCCGTGACCCCGGCCAAGGACGCCGAGCCGGGAGAGGCCACGCTCACCGCCACCGCCCGCCACCGCTCCGCCGGCCAGGACCGCACCGCCGTGCAGCGCTTCGCCGTCGGAGTGATGCCCGAGCCGCCGTCCGCCGGCGCGTGGGCGAGCGATCTGGTCTGGCTGAAGGCCACGAACGGCTGGGGCCCGCCCGAACGCGACCGCTCCAACGGCGAGTCGGGCGCGAGCGACGGCCGGCCTCTCACGCTGGCCGGCAAGACCTACGAGAAGGGCATCGGCGCCCACGCCGACTCCGACATCGAGGTCTACCTCGGCGGCCGGTGCACGGCCTTCACCGCCGAGGTCGGCATCGACGACGAGATCAACGGCTACGGGGAGGTCGCGTTCTCGGTCGAGGCCGACGGCAAGGTGCTGTGGACCTCGCCGAAGCTGACCGGCGCCTCGGCGACCGTGCCGGTCGACGTCGATGTCACCGGCGCCCGCCATGTCCGCCTCCGGATCACCGACACCAACGGCTCCAAGAGCGGTGACCACGGGGACTGGGCGGCCGCGCGCTTCGCCTGCGCCTGAGTGAGCGAGGGGGCCGCACCGGAATCGGCGCGGCCCCCTCGTACAGCTCACTCCTCGGCGTCGCCGTCGGACCCTTCGGGGCTCTCGCCCTGGGAACCTTCGGAGCCCTCGGAGGGTGTCTCCGGCCCGGAGCTCTCCGGCGGCGCCTCCGGTGCCGCTTCCGGACCCGGCCGCTCCGGCTTCGGTGGCCATGTCCGGCCGCTGCCGGGGTCCCTCAGATACGAGGAGTCGCCACCGTCCGTCGCGAGTCCGGGGCCCGGTCCGGGACCGCCGTCCCGCCGTCGCAGATACCGCTCGAACTCCCGGGCGATCGCCTCGCCCGACGCCTCCGGGAGCTCCGCGGTGTCCCGCGCCTCCTCCAGCGTCTGGACGTACTCCGCCACCTCGCTGTCCTCGGAGGCCAGTTGGTCCACGCCCAGCTGCCAGGCCCGCGCGTCCTCGGCCAGCTCGCCCAGCGGGATCCGCAGGTCGATCAGATCCTCGAGACGGTTCAGGAGCGCCAGCGTCGCCTTGGGGTTGGGCGGCTGCGACACATAGTGCGGTACCGCGGCCCACAGGCTCACCGCGGGTACGCCCGCGTGCGTGCACGCCTCCTGGAGGATGCCGACGATGCCCGTGGGGCCTTCGTAGCGGGTCTCCTCCAGATCCATCGTGCGCGCCAGATCCGGGTCCGAGGTGACCCCGCTGACCGGCACGGGCCGGGTGTGCGGGGTGTCGCCGAGCAGCGCGCCCAGGATCACCACCATCTCCACGCCCAGCTCATGGGCGAAGCCCAGGATCTCGTTGCAGAACGAGCGCCAGCGCATCGACGGCTCGATCCCGCGCACCAGGACCAGGTCGCGCGGCTTGTCGCCGCCGACCCGGACCACGGAGAGCCGCGTCGTCGGCCAGGTGATCTTCCGGACGCCGCCGTCCAGCCACACCGTGGGCCGGTTGACCTGGAAGTCGTAGTAGTCCTCGGCGTCGAGCGCCGCGAACACCTCGCCCTTCCATTCCCGGTCCAGATGGGCGACCGCGGTGGAGGCGGCGTCGCCGGCGTCGTTCCAGCCCTCGAACGCGGCCACCATGACCGGGTCGATCAGCTCGGGAACCCCCTCGAGCTCGATCACCCAGTGCCTCCTTTTCGAAGTTCCTGTCGTACGGACCAACCTTACGGCTTTCCCACGGCCCGTCCGCAGCCCTCGTGCACCACCGGGAGCCGAAGCGGCCTTGATCGACTACCCAGGAACCCCGCCCCGCACACGGCCCGGCTCAGGCCTCCCAGAGGGTGCTCGGCGCCTCCCGCCGTACGACCGGCGCGATCTCCTCGGCGAAACGACGCAGCGTCTCGATCTGCTCGGCGGTCGAAAGGCCGAAGCCGTCGACCGTGACCGACTGCAGGTCGTGGCCGTAGACCCGGTGCCAGCCGAGGATCTTGTCGATGATCTGCTGCGGCGATCCGATCAGCTGCGGGCCGTCCGCGATCGCGTCCTCGATCGTCCGGAACGGGGTGTTGTAGCCGGCCTTCCCCTCCAGATGTGGCTTGAAGTTCTGCCGCACCCGCGCCTCGTACAGCTCCTTGTACCGCGCAACAGCCTGCTCGGCCGTGTCGGCGATCAGCAGGCCGCCCGAACCCGCCGCCACGCGCGCGTGGGCCGGGTCGTGGCCGTACTCCTCGAACTTCTCGCGGTAGTGGGCGATCAGCTTCGCGTACGCCTCACGCGGCTGGATCGCGTTGGCCGTGAAGAGCGGATCGCCGTGCCTGGCGGCGAGTTCGGGGGAGTTGAGACTGGTGGCCGAGCCGTGCCAGACACGGGGGACTCCGGCGTACGGCCGCGGGACCGTGGTCACGTCCTTCAGCGGAGACCGGAACTCGCCCTCCCAGTCCACGCCTTCCTCGCTCCACAGCCGGCGCAGCAGCTCGTACTTCTCCCTCTGCAGATCCCACTGCCGCTCCTCGTCCAGGCCGAAGAGGTCGAAATGGCCGGCCTCCGCGCCCTTGCCGACGACCAACTCGACCCGGCCCCGGGAGATCTGGTCGAGCGTGGCGTAGTCCTCGGCGACCCTGACCGGGTCGAGGATCGCGACGACGGTGACGCCGGTGAGCAGCCTGATACGGGAGGTACGGGCGGCCAGCGCGCCGAGCAGCACCGTGGGGGCGGAGGAGAGGAACGCCCCCGCGTGCCGTTCGCCCAGCGCGTAGGCGTCGAAGCCGAGCCGTTCGGCGGCCTCGCCGACCGCGAGGACCTCCTCCAGCCGGTCGGCGGCGGACAGGAGTTCGCCGGTGAGAGGGTGCGGGGCGTGGCCGATGATGGAGAGCACCTGAAACTTCATGCCGGCAACTCTTCCCGCCCAGTATTGCGGCGGTATGGCCGCCGTGTGGCACGGTTCCGGGCACACGTAAGGGGCGGCCTCCCCTGGAGACCGCCCCTTACAAGGCGCTACTTGCCGAGCATGTCCTCGACCTTGCCGCGGATCTCGTCCGTCGCCAGACCGCGGATCGTCAGCGTCGTACGGCGGCGCAGCACGTCGTCCGCCGTCTCGGCCCACTCGTGGTCACGGGCGTAGGCGACCTGCGCCCAGATCTCCGGCGCGTCCGGGTGGATGCGCTCACCGAGCTCGGGGTTCTCGTTCGCCATCCGGGCGATGTCGAAGGAGAGCGAACCGTAGTGCGTCGCCAGGTGCTTGGCGGTGTCGGCGGCCATCCGGGGGCCGGGGGCCGGACCGTCGACGAGCAGCCGGTGCGCGACCGCGTTCGGGTTGGCGATACCGGGCAGCGGGAGCCGCTTCGGCAGCGTCGACACCGACTCGTAGTCCTCGCCCAGGGGGTGGCCCGGCAGGGACTCGAGCTTCTTCATCACCGTACGGCCGATGTGGCGGAAGGTCGTCCACTTGCCGCCGGCCACCGACAGCATCCCGCCGCGGCCCTCGGTGACGACCGTCTCGCGCTTGGCCTTGGAGGTGTCGCCGGGACCGCCCGGGAGCACCCGCAGACCCGCGAAGGCGTAGGTGATCAGATCCCGCGACAGCTGCTGGTCGCGGATGGAGAAGGCGGCCTCGTCCAGGATCTGGGCGGTGTCCTTCTCGGTGACCTCGACCTTGCCGGGGTCGCCCTCGTACTCCTCGTCGGTCGTGCCGAGCAGCAGCATGTCCTCCCAGGGGAGGGCGAAGGTGATGCGGTACTTGTCTATCGGGGTCGCCAGCGCGGCCTTCCACGGCGAGGTCCGCTTCAGGACCAGGTGGGCGCCCTTGGAGAGGCGGATGGAGGGCGCCGCGTTCGGGTCCTCCATCTTGCGCAGGTGGTCGACCCAGGGGCCGGTCGCGTTCAGCACCAGACGGGCCGAGACCCCGAACTCGTCGCCACTGGTGCGGTCCTTCAGCTCCGCGCCCGTGACCCGGCCGCGGGTGAACCGCAGCCCGGTGACCTCGGCGTGGTTGAGCACCGTGGCACCGGCGTCGACGGCCGCGCGGACCGTCATCAGCGCCATGCGGGCGTCGTTCATCTGGTCGTCGCCGTACACGGCCACGGCCTTCAGGTTGTCCGTGCGCAGCTCCGGCACGTCCTGCGCGGCCTTCGCCGGGCCGAGCAGGTGCCCGACACCGTCACCGAACGCCGACAGGGCGGAGTAAGCGAAGACGCCGGCGCCGAGCTTGGCCGCGCCGTGCGGGCCGCCCTTGTAGACGGGCAGGTAGAAGGTGAGGGGGTTGGCGAGGTGCGGTGCCACCTGACGCGAGACCGCACGCCGCTCGAAGTGGTTCTCCGCCACCAGCTTCACCGCGCCGGTCTGCAGGTAGCGCAGACCGCCGTGGAGAAGCTTGGAGGAGGCGGAGGAGGTGGCGCCGGCGAAGTCGCCGGCGTCCACCAGGGCCACCCGCAGGCCCGACTGCGCGGCGTGCCAGGCGGTGGAGATGCCCAGGATGCCGCCGCCGATGACCAGGAGGTCGTACGTCGCCTTGGAAAGCTGCTCCCGGGTCTCGGCGCGGCTCGGCAGGGAACCGGCAGCCGGTCGCGTCCCAAGGGCAGGGACGCTCTGCAGGGTGGTCATGTCGATCTACTCCTCGTCCTCGATCCAGCCCATGGTCCGCTCGACGGCCTTGAGCCAGCTCTTGTACTCGCTGTCACGCCTGTCGGCGTCCATGCGAGGGGTCCATTCCGCCGCGCGGCGCCAGTTGGCGCGCAGGGCGTCGGTGTCCGGCCAGAAGCCGACGGCCAGGCCGGCGGCGTAGGCGGCACCGAGGCAGGTGGTCTCGGCGACCATCGGGCGCACGACCGGCGCGTCGAGGAAGTCCGAGAGGGTCTGCATCAGCAGGTTGTTGGAGGTCATGCCGCCGTCGACCTTGAGCGCGGTCAGCTCGACACCGGAGTCCTTCGTCATGGCGTCGGTGATCTCGCGGGTCTGCCAGGCGGTGGCCTCCAGGACGGCGCGGGCGATGTGCGCCTTGGTGACGTACCGGGTGAGGCCGGCGATCACACCGCGGGCGTCGGAGCGCCAGTACGGGGCGAACAGGCCGGAGAAGGCCGGTACGAAGTAGGCGCCGCCGTTGTCCTCGACCGAGGACGCGAGGGTCTCGATCTCGGCGGCGGACTTGATCAGGCCCATCTGGTCGCGCATCCACTGCACCAGCGAACCGGTGACGGCGATCGAGCCCTCCAGGGCGTAGACCGGCTTCTCGTCGCCGATCTGGTAGCCGACCGTGGTCAGCAGGCCGCTGTAGGAGTTGATGATCTTGTCACCGGTGTTCATCAGCATGAAGGTGCCGGTGCCGTACGTGGACTTGGCCTCGCCCTCGGCGAAACACGTCTGGCCGAACAGGGCGGCCTGCTGGTCGCCGAGCGCGGAGGCGACCGGGACGCCGTCCAGGACGCCGCCCTTGACGGTGCCGTACACCTCGGCGGAGGAGCGGATCTCCGGCAGCACCTCCGCCGGGATCTCCATGGACTGAAGGATCTTGTCGTCCCAGGCCATGGTGTGCAGGTTCATCAGCATGGTGCGCGAGGCGTTGGTGACGTCGGTGACGTGGTGACCGCCCTCGACACCGCCGGTGAGGTTCCAGATGACCCAGGAGTCCATCGTGCCGAAGAGGATGTCGCCGCGCTCGGCGCGCTCACGCAGGCCCTCGACGTTGTCGAGCAGCCAGCGGACCTTCGGGCCGGAGAAGTACGAGGCCAGGGGCAGACCGGTCTCGCGGCGGAAGCGGTCCTGGCCGACGTTGCGGCCGAGCTCCCTGCAGAGGGCGTCGGTGCGGGTGTCCTGCCAGACGAGGGCGTTGTGGACGGGCTCACCGGTGTTCTTGTCCCAGAGCAGCGTGGTCTCGCGCTGGTTGGTGATGCCGATGGCCTTGACGTCGGCGGAGGTGATGCCGGCCTTGTCGATGGCGCCCGCCACGACTTCCTGGACGTTGGTCCAGATCTCGGCGGCGTCGTGCTCGACCCAGCCCGGCTTCGGGAAGATCTGCTCGTGCTCCTTCTGGTCGACCGCGACGATCCGGCCGTCCTTGTCGAAGACGATGCAGCGCGAGGAGGTGGTGCCCTGGTCGATGGCGGCGATGAACGGGCCGGCGGTGTGTGCGTCGGTCACGGTGTGCTCCAAGGAAGTCTGGATGGAAGGACGTCTCAGGCGAACGCGATGTTGTAGATACCCGCGGCGATGGCGCCACCCACCAGGGGGCCGACGACCGGGATCCACGCGTAGCCCCAGTCGGAGCCGCCCTTGTTCGGCAGCGGCAGCAGGGCGTGCACGATGCGCGGACCGAGGTCACGGGCCGGGTTGATGGCGTATCCGGTCGGGCCACCGAGCGAGAGGCCGATGCCGACCACGACGAACGCGGTGATCAGGGCGCCGATGACGCCGAGGCCCTTGCCGCTGTCGTTGAGGCCCTGCGTCAGCACCGCGAGGACCAGCACGACCGTGCCGATGATCTCGGTGGCCAGGTTCTGCCACACCACTCGGACCTCGGGCCCGGTGGAGAAGACACCGAGCACCGGACCGGCGTTCGGCGCGGCCTTCTGGTCGACCATGCCCTCCTCGTGCGGAGGCGCGGAGACGATCTCCGGGTCCGTGAGGTGGGCCTGGAACTGTCCGTAGTAAGCGACCCACACCAGGAAGGCGCCGAGCATGGCGCCGACCATCTGGCCCGCGAAGTAGACCGGAACGTTGCTCCAGTCCCCGTCCTTGAGGGCGATGCCGACGGTGACGGCCGGGTTCAGGTGGGCACCCGAGAGGGTACCCGTCATGTACACGGCGGTCATGACCGCGAAGCCCCATCCGAACGTGATGGCGAGCCATCCGGCGTTCTGAGCCTTCGAGCGCTTGAGCACCACGGCGGCGACGACGCCGCCGCCGAGCAGAATGAGTACGGCGGTACCAATGATCTCGCCGATGAAGATGTCGGAGCTGGACACCCGCGACTCCTTTGTCCTTCGTCCAGGGGAAGGCGAACCCCGGGTCCCTCCGGTGGTCCGCGCCCTCGTATGAGGGCGTTGCCGGCCCTTGGCACTGCCACACTCTAGCGCGTATTGCCGGTAGGTGTTCGGCAATGCCGACCGATGAACGGAAGTTTTGCCCCCTCGCGAAGAGCCCGTCAAGGGTTCGGTGGTCGAATGCTTCCCGCATGACCCGATCGTTACCGACGGGTTGCCGGGGTGCGAAGGCGGACACGCGAAGGCCCGGCCGCCATCAGGCGCCGGGCCGGTCGTCGTGTGCGGGGCAGGCCCCGTGTGCGGGCCGGGTACGGCCCCTGGGAGCGCCGCGCGCCGGGCGCTAGAAGCGCCCCGCGCCGAGGTCGCGGGAGACCGCGCGGGCGCAGTCCCGTACCGCCGCGATCAGCTCCGAGCGCAGTTCGCCGTCGTCGCAGACCCGCTCCACGGCGCCGGTGATCGCCACCGCGCCCACCGGCATCCGGCGCCGGTCGTGGATCGGGGCGGCGACCGAGGCCACGCCCTCCCAGGTCTCCTCCACGTCGGCGGCCCAGCCCTTCGCGCGGGTCATGTCGAGCAGGGACTCGAACTCCTTGAGGTCCGTGACCGTGCGGGGCGTGAAGCCCTCGCGCGGCACCTCCAGGACCTCGCTGTGCGCCACCGGGTCGTAGGCCGACAGCACCTTGCCCAGGGCCGTGGAGTGCAGCGGCTGCATCGCCCCCACCTCCAGGACCTGACGGCTGTCGTCCGGCCGGAAGACGTGGTGCACGATCAGCACGCCCTGCTGGTGCAGGACACCCAGATGGACGCTTTCGCCGCTGGAGCGCGCCAGGTCGTCCGTCCAGACCAGCGCCCGCGCCCGCAGCTCGTGCACGTCCAGATAGCTGTTGCCCAGGCGCAGCAGCTCGGCGCCGAGCTGATAGCGGCCCGAGGGGGCGTCCTGCTCCACGAAGCCCTCGGCCTGCAGCGTGCGCAGAATGCCGTGCGCCGTGCCCTTGGCCAGACCGAGTGACGAGGCGATGTCGGACAGGCCGAGCCGGCGCTCGCCGCCCGCGAGCAGTCGCAGCATCGCCGCCGCTCGTTCAAGCGACTGGATGTTCTTCGCCATCGCCCCGGCCCTTCTCCCTGTCCACATCCCGGCGGTCCCACGATCCCGGCGGTCCCGTGGATCTTACGGACAGGATTCCGTGGATCATGCTGTTCGGCAATGCTGAACACTATCGGTCGATGTCGACCAGTAGTTACTCAGACAGTGTCGTTCACGAACGGGTGTGACCGGGAGTCCCCGGACATAAGGATGCCGTCCGGCACGTGGGACACAATGTCCACCCCGGCGTGCGCACGGTTAGTCTGGCCCCGTGCACCCTCCACCGAGAGTGCAAAGCCGACAGCCGTCGCACCCCAGGGAGCTCATCCATGGCCTCGTCGCCAACCCCTTCCGCCGACAGCCGGACCCGCGCCGCAACCCTCCGCGAGGCACTCGCGACCCGAGTGGTGGTGGCCGACGGAGCCATGGGCACCATGCTCCAGGCACAGGACCCCACCCTCGAGGACTTCGAGAACCTCGAGGGCTGCAACGAGATCCTGAACGTGACCCGGCCGGACATCGTCCGTTCCGTGCACCAGGAGTACTTCTCCGCGGGCGTCGACTGCGTCGAGACCAACACCTTCGGCTCGAACCTCGCCGCGCTCGGCGAGTACGACATCCCCGAGCGGGTGTACGAGCTCTCCGAATCCGGCGCCCGGATCGCCCGCGAGGTCGCCGACGAGTTCACCGTCTCCACCGGACAGCAGCGCTGGGTCCTCGGCTCCATGGGCCCCGGCACCAAGCTGCCGACCCTCGGCCACGCCCCGTACACGGCCCTGCGCGACGCCTACCAGCAGAACGCCGAGGGCCTGATCGCCGGCGGCGCCGACGCGCTCCTCGTGGAGACCACCCAGGACCTGCTCCAGACCAAGGCGTCCGTCATCGGCGCCCGCCGGGCCCTGGACTCCCTCGGCATCGACGTGCCGCTGATCGTCTCCGTCACCGTCGAGACCACCGGCACCATGCTGCTCGGCTCCGAGATCGGCGCCGCGCTGACCGCGCTCGAGCCCCTCGGCATCGACATGATCGGCCTGAACTGCGCCACCGGCCCCGCCGAGATGAGCGAGCACCTGCGCTACCTCGCCCGGCACTCCCGTATCCCGCTGTCCTGCATGCCCAACGCCGGACTCCCCGTCCTCGGCAAGAACGGCGCGCACTACCCGCTGACCCCGGTCGAGCTGGCCGACGCGCAGGAGACCTTCGTCCGCGAGTACGGCCTCTCCCTGATCGGCGGCTGCTGCGGTACGACCCCGGAGCACCTGCGCCAGGTCGTCGAGCGGGTCCGCGACCTCACCCCCACCGTCCGCGAACCGCGCCCCGAGCCCGGCGCCGCCTCGCTCTACCAGACGGTCCCGTTCCGCCAGGACACCTCGTACATGGCGATCGGGGAGCGGACCAACGCCAACGGATCCAAGAAGTTCCGCGAGGCCATGCTGGACGGCCGCTGGGACGACTGCGTGGAGATGGCGCGGGATCAGATCCGCGAGGGCGCGCACATGCTCGACCTCTGTGTCGACTACGTCGGCCGCGACGGCGTCGCCGACATGGAGGAGCTGGCCGGCCGCTTCGCCACCGCCTCCACCCTGCCGATCGTCCTAGACTCCACCGAGGTCGACGTCCTCCAGGCCGGTCTGGAGAAGCTCGGCGGCCGCGCCGTCATCAACTCCGTCAACTACGAGGACGGCGACGGACCCGAGTCCCGCTTCGCCAAGGTCACCCGTCTGGCCCAGGAGCACGGCGCCGCGCTCATCGCGCTGACCATCGACGAGGAGGGCCAGGCCCGCACCGTCGAGAACAAGGTCGCCATCGCCGAGCGGCTCATCGACGACCTGACCGGCAACTGGGGCATCCACGAGTCGGACATCCTCATCGACACCCTCACCTTCACCATCTGCACCGGGCAGGAGGAGTCCCGCAAGGACGGCATCGCCACGATCGAGGCCATCCGCGAGCTCAAGCGGCGCCACCCGGACGTGCAGACCACGCTGGGCCTGTCCAACATCTCCTTCGGCCTCAACCCGGCCGCCCGCATCCTGCTCAACTCCGTCTTCCTCGACGAGTGCGTCAAGGCCGGCCTGGACTCCGCCATCGTGCACGCGTCCAAGATCCTGCCGATCGCCCGCTTCGACGACGAGCAGGTCACCACGGCCCTCGACCTGATCTACGACCGGCGCGCCGAGGGCTACGACCCGCTCCAGAAGCTGATGGCCCTCTTCGAGGGCGCCACGACCAAGTCCATGAAGGCCGGCAAGACCGAGGAACTCCTCGCCCTGCCGCTGGAGGAGCGCCTCAAGCGCCGCATCATCGACGGCGAGAAGAACGGCCTGGAGGCCGACCTCGCCGAGGCCCTGCAGGAGCGCCCGGCCCTCGACATCGTCAACGAGACGCTGCTCGACGGCATGAAGGTCGTCGGCGAGCTCTTCGGCTCGGGGCAGATGCAGCTGCCGTTCGTGCTCCAGTCCGCCGAGGTCATGAAGACGGCCGTCGCCTACCTCGAACCGCACATGGAGAAGTCGGACGCCGAGGGCAAGGGCACGATCGTGCTGGCCACCGTCCGCGGAGACGTCCACGACATCGGCAAGAACCTCGTCGACATCATCCTGTCCAACAACGGCTACAACGTCGTCAACCTCGGCATCAAGCAGCCGGTCTCCGCGATCCTGGACGCCGCCGAGGAGCACCGCGCCGACGTCATCGGCATGTCGGGCCTGCTGGTCAAGTCCACGGTCATCATGAAGGAGAACCTGGAGGAGCTGAACCAGCGCGGCCTGGCCGCCGACTTCCCGGTCATCCTGGGTGGCGCCGCCCTCACCCGGGCGTACGTCGAGCAGGACCTCCACGAGATCTACCAGGGCGAAGTCCGTTACGCCCGCGACGCCTTCGAGGGCCTTCGCCTCATGGACGCCCTCATCGCCGTCAAGCGGGGCGTGCCCGGAGCGGCCCTGCCCGAGCTCAAGCAGCGCCGCGTCGCCCAGCGCGCCACGGCGCTCGAGGTCAACGAGCCCGAGGAGGGCGGCCGTTCGGACGTCGCCGTCGACAACCCGGTTCCGACGCCCCCGTTCTGGGGCACCCGAGTCGTCAAGGGCATCCAGCTCAAGGAGTACGCGAGCTGGCTCGACGAAGGCGCCCTGTTCAAGGGCCAGTGGGGCCTCAAGCAGAACCGGGCCGGTGACGGACCGTCGTACGAGGAGCTGGTGGAGACCGAGGGCCGGCCCCGGCTGCGCGGCTGGCTGGAGCGCCTCCACACGGAGAACCTCCTGGAGGCGGCCGTCGTCCACGGCTACTTCCCGTGCGTCTCCAAGGGCGACGACCTGATCATCCTCGACGAGCAGGGCAACGAGCGGACCCGCTTCACCTTCCCGCGCCAGCGGCGCGGCCGCCGGCTGTGCCTCGCCGACTTCTTCCGCCCGGAGGAGTCCGGCGAGACCGATGTCGTCGGCCTCCAGGTCGTCACCGTCGGCTCCCGGATCGGCGAGGCCACCGCCAAGCTCTTCGAGTCCGACTCCTACCGCGACTACCTGGAGCTGCACGGCCTCTCCGTCCAGCTGGCCGAGGCCCTCGCCGAGTACTGGCACGCCCGGGTCCGCGCCGAGCTCGGCTTCGCCGGAGAGGACCCGGCCGAGGTCGAGGACATGTTCGCGCTCAAGTATCGCGGCGCGCGGTTCTCGCTCGGCTACGGGGCCTGCCCCGACCTGGAGGACCGGGCGAAGATCGCCGAGCTGCTGCGGCCCGAGCGGATCGGCGTCCAGCTCTCGGAGGAGTTCCAGCTCCACCCCGAGCAGTCCACCGACGCGATCGTCATCCACCACCCCGAGGCGAAGTACTTCAACGCGCGCTGACACCGTTCGGCGCACGTCAGGGCGTATATCCCTGCGTTCTCGGTGATCGAGACGTACACTGGTCGGTCCAGTGCAGGCCGGTCACCCTCCCCGTACCGGGGAGGGAGGCCGGCCTTCTCGTCCCTCCATGGAGGTGTGCCGGATGACCAGTACGGTCCCCGCGTCCTTGTCCCGTGCCAACGGCAGCTCCGCCCTGCAGGCGGTCTTCCTCGACATGGACGGCACCCTCGTCGACACCGAGGGGTTCTGGTGGGACGCGGAGGTGGAGGTCTTCGCCGACCTCGGCCATCGGCTGGACGAAGCATGGCGCGACATCGTCGTCGGCGGTCCCATGACCCGCAGCGCGGGCTATCTGATCGAGGCCACCGGCGCCGACATCACCATCGCCGAGCTCACCGTCCTGCTCAACCAGAAGTTCGAGCAGCGCATCGACCGGGGCGTACCGATGATGCCGGGCGCCGAACGGCTCCTGGCCGAGCTGGCCCACCACAACATCCCGACCGCCCTGGTCTCCGCCTCGCACCGGCGCATCATCGACCGGATCCTCGCCTCCCTGGGCCGTGACCGCTTCACCCTCACCGTCGCCGGCGACGAGGTGCTGCGCACCAAGCCGCACCCCGAGCCCTATCTGACCGCCGCGAGCGGGGTCGGCGCCGAACCGGCGCTCTGTGCCGTCATCGAGGACACGGCGACCGGTGTGGCGGCCGCCGAGGCCGCCGGCTGCCGGGTGGTCGCCGTGCCGTCCGTCGCCCCCATCGCACCCTCCGCCGGCCGGGTCGTGGTCCGCTCCCTCGAGGACGTGAACGTGCCCTTCCTGCGCACGCTCATCGCGAGCCGGTGAAGGCTTTGAGCTTTTCCTGAGCTTGCCCCGGCATTTCTCGTCGAAAGCCCTTCGCAGAAACAGAGGGCGTCCGGTCGTGCATTTTCCGTGACCGCGCTCTCGAAATGAATCGGCCACCCGCCGAAAAGGAACGCACGTGACCTTGGTCACTCAGCGTGCCGATCGACGGGTGGCCGTCCTGCGTCAGGTGTCCGGAACGCGGTGATTCCGCCGTTCCCCTGTGTCCCGATTCACGCACTCCCGGGCGAATCATGCCTCCGCATGACTATCGAGCTTGTCGTATTCATGATCACTATCCGCATCCGTTGCCGACCGCCCGCGGTCCTGGCAATAGGGCCTCGCCCACTAATCTTTCGCGAGTACTTCGCCGCACTTCCGCGTGCGTCGGCGACCCACCCAAGTCGCCGCGAGCACAGGACCGATCGCACACCAATCCCGGCCCGATCCCCGCCCCGACCGGGCGCAGCGGCGGAGTGTCCGTACCCGCTGTACCCCAGTGCCGGATGAGGAGAACGTCCCGGATGAACCGCAAGACCTTGGCACTGCCGGCCATCGCCGGCCTGCTCGCCCCGCTGCTCGTCGCCTGCGGCGGATCGGACGAGTCCGGAGCCATCGTCGTCGGCACCACGGACCAGTTCCTCGCCACCGCCGAAGCCCCCGCGCCCCTCGATCCGGCCTTCGCCTACGACACCGGCGCCTGGAACATCCTGCGGCAGACCGTACAGACCCTGATGCACGTGCCCCGCGGCGGCGGCGAGCCCGTCCCCGAGGCCGCCGAGAGCTGCCGCTTCAGCGACCGCCTCAGCGAGAGCTACCGGTGCAAGCTGCGCGAGGGGCTGACCTTCGCCGACGGCACCCCCGTCACCGCCGCGGACGTGAAGTTCTCCGTCGAACGCGTGCTGGCGATCAAGTCCGACAACGGCACGGCCGCCCTCCTCGCCAACATCGACACGGTCGAGACCAACGGTGACCGCGAGATCGTCTTCCACCTGAGGACGCCCGACGCCACGTTCCCGTACAAGCTCTCCACCCCGGTCGCCGGCATCCTCAGCAAGGACAAGTACAGCGCCAAGGAGCTCCGCCCGGGCTTCGAGGTCGACGGATCCGGCCCGTACACGATGAAGACCGAACTCCAGGGCGAGAAGATCGTCAAGGCCGTCTTCACCAAGAACCCCAAGTACAAGGGCGACATCACCCTGCGCAACGACAAGGTCGAACTGCGCTCCTTCGCCGACGCGGACGCCATGGGCAAGGCCCTCGAGAACCGCGACATCGACATGATGACCCGCTCCATGTCGCTCGACCAGGTCAAGGAACTCACCGAGAAGCCCCAGGAGGGCATCGACCTCACCGAGGTTCCCGGCCTGGAGATCCGCTACCTCGCCTTCAACACCGCCGACCCCTCCGTCAAGGACAAGGCCGTCCGGCAGGCCATGGCCGCCGTCGTCGACCGCGGCGCGCTCATCAACACGGTCTACGGCACCACCGCCCAGCCGCTCTACTCGTTGATCCCCTCCAGCGTCACGGGCCACTCCACCGCCTTCTTCGACAGCTACGGGGAGCCCAGCACCAAGAAGGCCGCGGGCATCCTGAGCAAGGCCGGCATCAAGAAGCCGGTCAAGGTCACCCTCCACTACACGACCGACCACTACGGCACCGGCACCCAGAAGGAGTTCGAGGCGCTGCGCGACCAGCTCAACGCCACCGGCCTCTTCGACGCCACCGTCCAGGGCGCCGAGTGGTCCACCTTCCGGCCCGCGCAGAAGCGCGGCGACTACGCCGTCTACGGTCTCGGCTGGTTCCCCGACTTCCCCGACCCGGACAACTACGTCGCCCCCTTCCTCGACGCCGACAACTTCCTCAACACCCCCTACGTCAACGCGTCCGTCCGCGACCAGTTGATCCCGCAGTCGCGCCGCTCGGCCGACCGCACCGCCGCAAGCTCCGTCTTCGGTCAGATCCAGAAGATCGTCGCCAAGGACGTTCCCGTCCTGCCGCTCTGGCAGGGCAAGCAGTACGTCGCCGCGCGCGACGATCTGACCGGCGTCGAATGGGCGCTGAACACCTCCTCGGACCTGCTCCTCTGGGAGCTCGGCCGCGGCAACGCCTGACCCCGCAACCAGCTCGGTAACACCGGCCGCGCACGGGCGCGCGCCGGTCTGGCAAGAGATCAAGAGGCACGTTCTGTGAAGCACAACAAGTGGCTGACGGCTCCCCTCGCCGCGGGGCTGTCCGCCGCCCTGCTCAGCGGCTGCGGCACCGAGCAGGGCGACGGCGCCGCGAGCTCCGGTGACAACGTCCGCGTCGGTATGTCCGACGAGGTCCTGGCCACCGACCCCGCCGCCGGCTACGACCCCGGCTCATGGCTGCTGTTCAACAACGTCTTCCAGTCCCTGCTGAGCTTCCCCAAGGGCAACACCGAGCCCGAGCCGGAAGCCGCCGAGAAGTGCAACTTCGAAGGGGGCAGCAAGGTCTACCGCTGCACCCTCCGCGAGGGCCTGAAGTTCTCCAACGGCAACCCGCTGACCTCGAAGGACGTCAAGTTCTCCTTCGACCGCGCGTTGAAGATCGACGACCCGGCCGGCCCGGCGCCGCTGCTGTCCTCGATCGACTCCATCGAGACCCCGGACGACCTGACCGTCGTCTTCCGGCTCAAGACCCCCGACGCCACCTTCCCGAGCAAGATCGCCTCCGGCGCCGGCTCGATCGTCGACCACCGGGAGTACAGCGAGGACGCGCTGCGCACCGACGGGAAGGCGGCCGGCTCCGGCCCGTACAAGCTGGACTCGATCAGCGACACCGAGGCCGTCTTCTCCGTCAACAGCGAGTACCGGGGCAACGCCAAGCCGCAGAACGGCGGAGTCACCCTCAAGCTCTACGGCGGCGACCGTGCCGCCCTCTCCAAGGCCCTCACGGACAACGACATCGACGTCGCCTACCGTGGCCTCTCCGCCGACGACATCGCCGCCCTCGAAGCGTCCGCCACCACGGCCGACCAGAGCGTCGAGGTCGTCCAGGGCTCCAGCGCCGAGGTCCAGCACCTGGTCTTCAACGTCAAGGACCCGGTCGCCGGCAAGCTCGGCGTCCGCCAGGCCATCGCCCACCTCGTCGACCGCGAGGCGCTCGTCCAGAACATCTACAAGTCGACCGCCACACCGCTGTACTCGATCGTCCCGGCCGGTATCGCGGGCCACAACACGGCCTTCTTCGACACCTACGGCAGCCCCGACAAGGCCAAGGCCAAGAAGGCGCTGCGCAAGGCGGGCATCACCGGCAAGGTGAAGCTCACCCTCTGGTCCACGCCGAGCCGCTACGGCCCCTCCACCGACCAGGAACTCAAGGCGATAGCCGAACAGCTCAACAGCAGCGGTCTGTTCGACGCCGACATGAAGTCCGTCGAGTTCGAGCAGTACGAGAAGGACATCGCCGCCGGCAAGTACGGCGTCTACGTCAAGGGCTGGGTCCCCGACTACCCCGACGCCGACAACTTCACCGCCCCCTTCTTCGGCCCGGGCAACGTCCTCGGCAACAACTACGACAACGGCACCATCACCGGCAGCCTCCTCCCCAAGACCTCCGCCGCCGCCGACCGCTCCGGCACGACCGGGGACTTCGGGAAGCTCCAGGACCTGGTCGCCGAGGAAGTGCCCCTGCTCCCGCTCTGGCAGGGCAAGCAGTACGCGGTCGCCCGCGACGGCATCAACGGCCTCGAGTGGACCCTGGACGCCTCGACCGTCTTCCGCTTCTGGGAGATCAAGAAGGGCTGACCGGCCACCCGGCGGAGCCCGGCGCCACGGTGCACCGT